>NZ_CP010049.1:464364-619152 GCF_000973545.1 Blochmannia endosymbiont of Camponotus (Colobopsis) obliquus
TAGACAATAAAGGTAAATCACGGTAGTCAATTGCCATGCTTTTTATCTTACTGATTATTTTATACCAAACAGGTAACAGAATATCTCGTTTAGTCGTCATAAGCATTATAGCATAAGCTAAATTATTAATATCTTCAGATGTACAAGCAAAATGAATAAACTCTTTTACTTTTTGAATAATGGGCTCATTATTAATTTTTTCTTTCAAAAAATATTCTATAGCTTTAACATCATGATTAACAATACATTCAATATCTTTAATTCGTTTAGCATCTTCAAGACTAAAATTAATAAAAATAGAATTTAAATAATCATTAATATAATCGTTAAATGGAGGTAACTCTTTAATTTGATCACAAGAAGCCAATTTTTGAAACCAACATATTTCAACTTGTAAACGAAATTTAAATAATCCAAACTCACTGAAAATATCGCGTAATAAATTTACTTGATCACTGTAACGTCCATCAACGGGAGAAATTACAGTTAAAGGAGACAAATGCATTACAACTACCTCTGATAAAAGTGTTTATTTATAATAAAACTACTAAAAATACAACTGAAATTTTTATTACAATTAAACAACAATATTATAATATAATTTATTAACAAAATAATTATAAACTAACACATTATTTTATATAAAACATACTACTAATAAAATTATTGTATTAAATAACTAGTGAATTTTAATCTGTATGATATAAGATAAAAATACAACACTACATTCTACCGCGTTAATTATTGTATAAAATATATGCCAAGAAATTAATACAATTCATATTATGTCTATAACATAGATATTATGTAATTTAACACAGATTTTATTTTATCATAAGGTCATTACTTATTTCATAATAAAAATAAAATATATTAATTATTTAAATATAAATCAAATATATGACATGCGCGTTTCAATAATACCACCACCAATACATAATTCATCCAAATAAAATACTATTGATTGACCTGGAGTCACTGCTATAACTGGTTGATCAAAAATTACCTGTACTTTATTATCACAGAATAATTGTACACTACATGAAATATCCTGTTGTTGATATCGAGTTTTTGCTGTACAACGAAAAGTTTTTTGTAATTCATTTGAATTTACCCAATGAAGATCCTTAGCAATAAGTCCATAAGATTTTAATAAAGGGTGATCGTTACCTTGAACAACAATAAGTAAGTTATTAATTAAGTCCTTATCTACAACATACCACGGCTTGCCATTACTATTACGAATACCACCAATTTTTAATCCTTTACGCTGACCTAAAGTATAATACATTAATCCTTGATGATAACCTATTATTTCTCTTTTCACCGTAACTATTTTACCTGGTTGTATAGGTAAATAACGAGCAAGAAAATCTCGAAATTTACGTTTGCCAATAAAACAAATACCTGTTGAATCTTTTTTTGTTGCAGTAATAAATTTTAATTTTTTTGCAATATTTCTAACTTCATTCTTAATGATATCACCTAAAGGAAAGAGACATCGTTGAAGCTGTTGGTATTTTAATGTATATAAAAAATAACTTTGATCTTTATTTTTATCTACAGCGCGAGCTAAATAAATTTTGTGATCAATATTAATACGACGTACATAATGCCCTGTAGCAATAAAATCTGCACATAAATCTTCTATAGCAAATTCTAAAAATGTCTTGAATTTAATTTCTTTATTACATAGAATATCAGGATTAGGTGTACACCCTTTTTGATATTCTGATAAAAATATTCTAAAAACATTATCCCAATATTCTGCAGAAAAATTTACAGTATATAAAAAAATTCCAAGCATATTACACACATCTTGAGCATCAGCTAAATCTTTTGCGGAAGAACAAGATTTATGATCATTATCTTCTTCCCAATTTTTCATAAATACTCCTTCCACTTTGTAACCTTGTTCTTGCAACAACCAAGCAGAAACAGAAGAATCAACACCTCCAGACATAGCAATAACAACTTTTTTTGAAAAATTATCTGACATAGAATTTAAAAATAAAATGAATTTTTTTTACAAATAGATTTTACGAAACTATTGTCTATATTTTAGCTGATAATATATTGTATATGTATAAAACAAAAAATTAGAATACGATAACTATTTTAATAAAAAATTTAAAAAAATAAAATAAAATTATACTTTTGTTTTTATCTAGCAAAAATACTTCACATTGATTGATAAATGTAATATTAAAAAGTAAATTTTATTAAATATATAATAATCAATAAAATATTTCATTATTTAAAAACAAACACCCAATAAATATGTATTTAACGAAAAACCGTCACTATATTTACTTACACAAAAAAATAACACAAATATTATATTTTTAATTATTGTAAATTTTTATAAAATATTATACGTTATTAAATATAAAAATTCATCTTAAAATTTTAGCTGGATTAATATAACTTGCATATACTGCTGGATACAGACTCACTAATAAATTAAACAGTAAAACTATACCTACAATATAAAAAATATCATTAAATAATAAAACACTCGGTACAAAATTGATAAAATAAATTTCCTCAGATAGTAATGGATGCCCCATAATGTATTCTAATTTATTACATAATGTTGTTAAATTAATTGAAATTAATATTCCAAATATTACTCCAATGAAAATACCACACAATCCCATTAATAAATTATGCCAAATAAAAATAGTTGTAATTAAAAATTTTTTAGCTCCAAACGTTACTAATATTGCAATATCACGACTCTTTTCTTTAATTGATATCATCAATACACTAATTATACCTATATAGGTAACTAAAATTACTAATAGCATAGATAAATAAATAATAATACGAATCATTTGAATATCTTTATATATATAGCCATATTTATACATCCAACTATTAATATAAATATTTCGATTATTAATAATTGTTATAAATTTAGTTATTATTTTATTTACTTGAAATATATTATTTACTTTAATTGCTATACCCTCAATACTTTGTTCTAGATCTCTATTTAAATATATTTGAGCGTCTTGCAAAGGAACTAACGCAAAATTATAACTAAAAAAATTGCTTAACGAAAAAAAACCTAAAACTTGCAAGCGAATACGTTTAGGAAATAATAACTTATTACCAATTGAATTATTATTAGGAATAATGACAGTAACCCAATCACCTTGTTGTATTTTTAAAATATTAGCCATTTCTTTACTAAGTATAATCTGCTGACATTTACTCTTGAATAATTGCCACACACTTTTATCCACTATATCAGGACAACCAACTGTTTTCACCCCTTGTATTACACGCATGCCTTTTATATAAAGAGGGTATGATTTATTTTTAGATTCAATAAGACCAATAAAATCAGTATAAAAAGAAATAGAAGTAATGTCTGGTATTTTTTTTATTCGATGACAAATAGACCACAACTGATTGATGGTAGTAGGATTAATAGATTTAATTTCAATATGCGACACTGTAGCTAAAATTCGATGTTCTAATTCATATTGAAATCCATTCATAGCACTTGATCCAATAATTAATATTGATACACCAAGAGAAATTCCAAATATAGAAATAATATGAATTAATGATATTTTACTAACACGATTGTATCCTCTATAAAACCCCAATGCAAGTTGTAATGATAATGGAAGATTCATTTACTTATCTTAACTTATATATTTTTAATGATTAATCATTTATCAAAACAATCTTTCCGCCATGTATCTTTAATTGACGGTGCATACGTTTCGCCAGTTGAATATCATGAGTTGCTATCACAAAAGCAACACCATTATATTTATTAAATTTTTTTAACAATTGAAAAACATTTTCTGCATTATCTTGATCTAAATTACCCGTTGGTTCATCAGCTAAAACTAATACAGGACAACTTATTAAAGCACGTGCAATAGCTGCTCTTTGTTTTTCACCTCCAGAAAGTTCAGAAGGACGATGATATAATCTTTTTTCTAAATTTACTGCTTGTAACATTATTTTTGCTTTATTTTTTGCTTGTTGTGTTTTCATTCCACCAATCATCAATGGCATAGCTACATTTTCTATAACATTAAAATCTGATAATAAATGATGAAATTGATAAATAAAACCTAAACGGTTATTACGTATAATTGTACGTGAATTTACAGATAATTTATATAAAGATTGTCCTTCAAAAATTACTTCACCGCCACTAGGTACATCCAAACCGCCTAATAAATGCAACAGTGTTGTTTTTCCAGAACCTGAATTACCTAAAATCGCTACCATTTCATTAAACTTTAAAGAAAAATTGATATTATTCAATACATGAACACAAGATGAGCCATCTAAATAATGTTTACTGAGATTGCAACATGACAGTAATGATAAACTATTTAGCATGGCGTAATATTTGTGTAGGATAAGTTAGTACAGCGCGATAAGAAGGATAAATGATGATAATAAAAGATAAAATCATAGAACACATGACAATAAAAAAAATTTGCAATGGTTTAACTAAAACTGGTATTTGAATATCATACAATGATATACAATGTAAATTAAATATTATCCAATTTAAATAATTTACTAAAAATAATCCTAAAAATATTCCTAACATAGAACCCAAAATAACTGCACTAAGACCATAAATAATAAATATTAATATAATTTGGTAAGATTTTAAACCTTGTGTTTGCAAAATAGCGATATCTATTTTTTTTTCTATAACTAAAATACTAAGAGATACAACTACATTAAATATTGCTACCATAATAATTAAACTCAATAACAAACTCATCATATTTTTTTCAAAACACATTGCTTGAAATATACTACCTTTATGAACACGCCAGTCTTCCCATATTAAATCATTAGATAATAAATGTCGTTGTTTGAAACTATGTACAATTAAAGGATGTTTAAAAAATAATCTCCATCCAGTAGCATAACCATCTGGATAGTGCATTAATCGTGCGGCATCTTGTTGATGTACTAATATCTGATACGTATTTACTTCACTATTAGCATCATAAATACCTGATATTTTAAACAAACGTTGACTAAAAATAAGTCCTATTGGAGTTACATCACTTACGCTAGGAACTATTAATCGAATTGTATCTCCTTTTTGTACTCCTAGTTGTTCAGCTAATTGTTTGCCTAAAATTACCCGATATTCACCTCCTATTAATTCATTTATAGAAGTATCATCCATTAAATAAGATCCTAATGGCTCAAAATCATTAGGATTAATTCCTAACATTACTCCAATACTTATATTATTTACAGTATTTAATATTACATCACTAATCGTTAATGAAGTAATACATGTACAATCCTTGAATAAATTAAAAATAGAAAGAGGAGCTTTTCCAATATTAACTTTTTTTTCTGTATTTGTTATGAGTACGTGAGGAATAAATTGAAGAACATTTTTTTCTAATTCATTCTCAAATCCGTTCATTACCGATAATACTACAATTAATGACATTACACCAATAGCTGTCATAACAGTAGATGACCAAAACAAAAAACTACTAAATTGTTGTGTTAATGGCCTAAAAATATAACGTAATGCTATATAAAATATAATAGGTTGATGTATTCTTGTGTTCAATTTTAATAAAATTTTTATTGATTATCGTTAATGATTTACATAAATTAAAAAAATACAACAATACCAATAATTCGTTCTATCAATCAGATAACATCTTTAAATAACCAAATTATTTCACCAGTTTTTACTAAAATAAGTTGTAGTTCTAAAATAGGATGTTTAATATCCCCTTTTACAATACTATATAACAAATATTTCGCTCCTAAATATCGCCCTAAACTTATAGCTGTAACACAGGATTCCAAATTATCTTCCCATAATAACCCCAATGCTACATATGCCTTATTTAATTGATCACTTGTTACAATACTAAACCTATCATCTTGTGAAATAATATTTTTTAATGCAGTTGTAGCTCTATCTGTATGTAAAGTACCATTGGTAGCATTTTTCATTTTACTTATTAACAGTATACTATTAACTTCAATTTCAGAAATGAAAAAAATTTGTTTGATTATAGGCAATAAAATAATTTCCCAGTTTAATATTTTTAATTTGGGAGGAACAGGTACGATATCAACAACATTCGATACAACAAACTTTGCATTAAATAATGAATTCATTTTTATATCTTGCATGACACTAAAACCATAAAAAGAAAAATTACTATAAATAACACAAAATGTATTAACTATAACAGAAATCAAAAATTTTTTTTTATTTTCATTTAACTTAATATACATATATTATTTACTAAATATAAATTAAGTCCAAAAAATGTAACTCAGTAATTTTTATATTACAATATTAGCATATTACATACTTATACTTATTAAACGATATATTATCATATACTACAATTGTTAAAACATATTCATAATTATCAATTTGTTAGTTGGTTATTAAAACAACAATTAACAAAACTACTCTATTAAAGGACCAAGATATTTACCGCCTAATAAATGCATATGAAAATGAAAAATTTCTTGTCCAGCATGATGATTGCAATTAATAATTAAACGATAACCGTTTTCATGAATACCATGTTGTTTAGCGATTTTTGCTGCTACAGTAAATAATTTACCTAAAATAGGTTCATGACACATTTTTACATCGTTAACAGTAGGAATAATGATATTAGGTACAATCAATATATGAACAGGAGCTTTAGGCATAATATCTTTAAAAGCAGTAATATACTTATCTTGATATACAATATCAGCAGGAATTTTGTGTGTAATGATTTTACTAAAAATCGTATCATGATTCATAATTTTACTTGTATACAAATTAAAATAACATATTATAAAATATGTAAATAAACGGAAAAGTTTCCTACTTGGTGTACATTATCTTTTAATACAAACAATATTCTATTTTATTATTAATATAATGATCATACATTTTACTCTTAAAATAAATTTTAAAATAGATAATCTCATATAGCATTAAATAAAATAAAAAATACATAACAAAACATTATCCTTTTTTTATATATATAGTACCATAAAAATTTTTTTAATAAAAATAACACAACAACAATAATCATTGTCAAAAATAATTATCAACTTATAAAACAATTACTATATTATCAACTAATAAAATTCTTTTTTACATTGAATAGTCTGCAAAAATTATTAGTAGTTATATCTGACAAATATTCTAAAGTTATATTTTTTAGTTTTGCTAAATGTTTGGCAATATAATATACATAAGCAGGTTGGTTTTCTTGTCCTCGATAAGGCACAGGAGATAAATACGGTGCATCAGTTTCTATAAGCATAGAATCTAAGGGGACATATTGTATGGCTTCCTGTAACGATTCAGATAAACCAAAAGTGATAATACCAGAAAACGAAATATAAAAACCAATATCTAACAACAATTTCATAGCATTTTTATCTTCAGAATAACAATGCACTACACCACCACATTTACTTGCTTGTTCTTCATATAAAATATTTAAAGTATCTTGGCATGCATGACGAGTATGTACAATTAATGGTTTATTGTGCTCGCATGCAATACGCACATGTTCACGAAACATCTTTTTTTGTTTATCTTTATTATTTGTACTATGATAATAATCTAAACCAGTTTCTCCCAAAGCTACAACATTTTGATCACAAGATAAACGACGTAACTCCATGATATCATAACAGTTATCTAAATTTAAAGGGTGAATTCCACAAGAAAATAAAACATCATCACGACAACCAACTATTTTTTTTATTTTATAAAAATCCATTAAAGTAGTGGCAACTGTTAAAACTAATGCTACGTTTTTTACTTGAGCTTTATCCAAAACATCAGTCACATCTTTATGCAATGTTTCATAATTTAATTTGTCTAAATGACAATGAGAATCAATTAAAAACATAATTCATCCTTATATTCCTTATGTAAATTTAATTTAATACAACAATTTATTAATTTGACTGCATACAATTAAACAATTGATGTAATAATAATAGTTCTTTATTTATACCATTAATATTATGTAAATAATATCTACATTGTATCCATCCCTTCAATTGATCATGTAGTATTTTCGTAGTCCAATTAACAGCAATACAAGAAATTAATTTTTTCTGATCTATATTAATTAATAAATTTTTCATTCCTAATTGCCATTTTAGTGCATCAATTAACAAACTAATCAACCAACATAAAACATTATCATTATTTTGATTACATAATAATGGAAGTAAATCAAAAAAATTAGATTTGACTACAACATCTAGCATAAGTGCACATAAATGAAGTCGTAATTGCCAACATTTTGATTCTAATAAACATTGCGCGGCTAATGGTGCACCATTACATAAACGCAATGCAGAAGAAGCATGTAAAATATTTTTTATTCCATGTTTTTTTAACCAATCTAAACCTACTGTTTCTTGTGGTGACGTTAATGACCAATAACAACACCTGCTTAACAAGGTAGGCAATAATCGCAAATAACTATAACAACCCAATATAAAATAGGTATTGTCAGGAGGTTCCTCAAGAATTTTTAACAACGCATTGACTGCTGCTTCTGTTAAAAGTTCGCTATGCATTAATGATATAATTTTTACTCCATCTTGGAATGCACATCTACGTAACATTTCAATCAAAACTCTAACATTTTCTATTCCTATATGAGCATTTCCTTTGTCTGGTGCAATTACATGATAATCAGGATGACAATTTGATTTCATTAATATGCAATTGCGACATGTACGGCAACATTTAATACCATTAGGATTCTTACACATTAACCAACGACTAATAGCATATATCAATACATCTTGACCATTACCTTGATTACTATGCAAAAGCAATGCGTGGTGTCCTTTACCGATTTGATAAGATAATAATATCTTTTTATATAAATTAGTTAACCAAGGATACCAATGTATCTTCATGCGCCCTGAACCATTAACCATTTTTTTAAATAAATAAAAATTTCTTTATGTACATCCTGTAATGTTTGATGAGCATCAATGGTTATTATTCGATGATTTTTAGACGCCATCAATCTATAACAAGAACGAACACGATTAAAAAAATCTAAAGATTCCCTTTCAATCCGATCTAATGATGTATCTCGTATAAAAATACGAGATAAACCAACGATAGGAGAAACATCAAGATAAAAAGTCAAATCGGGTTGAAAGTTTTTTATTACTAAATTACGTAATGCTTTTAATAACATGACATCAATCGCTCTCCCACCTCCTTGATAAGCATGTGAAGACAAATCATATCTATCACTGATTACCCAAATATTTTTTGACAAAGAAGGTTTAATTACTTGTTCTATTAATTGCACACGTGCAGCATAGAACATTAACAATTCAGCATGATCAGTAATTAATTCGTCATTTACCCCTTTTTTAATTAAATTACGCAAACTTTCAGATAACAACGTGCCTCCAGGATCACGTGTAATAATAAGATCAACTAATCCATACTTCTGTCGTAATATATCTGCAATCTTTTTAACTGCACTACTTTTTCCTGATCCTTCTAAACCTTCTACTACAATAAATTTACTTCTCACTCTCATTTTATTTGAATTATAATTTATTTAAATCTCAACACAATAATCATTATATAATAATAAACACAAAAATTTTTAATAAAAATTAATGAACAATAAAACAACTTTCACGTATATAAATATACATATCACTATAAAGTATTAAATGACATTTTCTGAAATAAAAAACAAACACGTTATTCATTTGCAATATAGAAATTTAATAAATTAAATAATTTTTTATTTGAATAAACGTGTTGTTCAATTGAATTTACGGATACTACAGGAAGTAAAGAATTAGTAATAAATACTTCTTCAGCTTCATAAATACCTTCAAGTCCAACCATAATTTCTTGATATTGATATCCCAATGTAGGTAAAAGTGTCAATATTTTACGACGCATTACCCCAAAAACTCCAGCATGCGTCAATGATGGGGTAAATACTTTCATATCTCTACGCCAAAAAATATTTGCGTTACAACACTCTATTATATTATCTTCAGTATCTAACACCAACGCCATATCGCTAATATTTTTATTACAATATGCATTAATAATAATTTGCTCCAATCTATTCAAATGTTTAATACCAGAAAAAAATATATCTCGTGCTAATCTTATAGGACTAACAGACAATTTAACACCATTTTTTAACCAGGTAGTATAATATTTTGGCATGGGATTATAAACAATAATCCGTACAGGTGGTGTACTTTTATCATCAAAATTATACCCCCATTTTCCATTACCTCTACTAACTATTACCTTAATTACGCCATTAATGCATTTATCTGCTACTACTTGCATTTCTTGACGTAATAAAGATAAATTTATATTATTAAATAATAATCTTGTTGATGATGTTTCTAATCTTTCAATATGCCAATCTAATAATAAAATCATACTGTTTTGCAATCTAGCGGTAGTAAAAAATCCATCACCAAATTGAATGATACGATTTAGTATCGATAGTTTTTTATGAAACACCCCGTTAATCCAATACATAATTTACGACACAAACTATTTTTATTGAAGTATAACAAATAAAATAAATTAACAAATAAAATTTAAATACTGTACAAATCCACTAATTATTATAAGTAACACAAAACTATAAGTTTTATATATTTAAAAATATTTCATCAAACAATTCATAAAAATTTAATAAAATTAACAAAAGAAAAATATTACTAATTGAAATTATTTTTGATGACCTTTAATAAAATCAATAGCTGCTTGAACAGTAGTAATTCTTTCTGCTGCTTCATCAGGAATTTCAGTATCAAATTCCTCTTCTAATGCCATAACTAATTCAACAGTATCAAGAGAATCTGCTCCAAGATCTTCAACAAAAGAAGCATCATTTACGACATCTTCCTTTTTGACACCTAATTGTTCGGCAATAATTGTTTTAACGCTTTCTTCAATAGTACTCATTTTTTTGTTCCTGTAAAACACAATACTCGATTATTTTATCACTAATTGCAATAAACATCAGAATTAAATTTTCTATACCAGTACACTGTATAAATAACAAAAAATGTTTCAAGTTTTTACAACATGCACATACCACCACTAACATTAATATTTTCACCAGTAATATATCCAGCTTCATCAGAAGCTAAAAAAACTACAACATTAGAAATATCTTCCACGGTGCCGAATTTATTAACCGGAATTTTAGATAAAATTTGTAATCGATGTTTTTCTGTTAAAATGGCAGTCATTCCTGTATCAATAAATCCAGGAGATACAATATTAACTGTTATACCACGTGTAGCTACTTCACGAGCAAGTGATTTACTGAATCCAATTAATCCCGCTTTAGTAGCTGCATAATTTGTTTGTCCAATATTTCCTATCAAACCAACAACGGAGCCAATATTGATAATTCTGCCATAACGTTGTTTTATCATTGGTCGTATCACAGCTTTCGACATACGATATATAGATGTAAGATTAGTATCGATAACTTTCTGCCATTCATTTTCTTGCATATTAACTAAGATATTATCTCTTACAATACCAGCATTATTTATTAATATATCTATACAACCAAATTCTAAAAATATTTCTTTCAAAAAAAAATCAATCGAATATTGATTCGTAACATCAAGTTCCATACCTTTTCCATGACTTCCCAAGTAAATACTAATATTTTTTGCTCCCAACTTACTGGTAGACGTACCTATAACAGTAATACCATGCATAGACAATGTTTCAGCAATACTACGACCTATACCACTAGTAGCACCACTTACCAATGCAACTTTTCCTTTAAAATTCATAAATTACCTCAATGATCATTGTATAATGTATGCAACTAATGTGGATGGGTTATTTATAGACGAAACAAATACAGAATCAATGTTACGTTTTGTTAAACCTGTTAAAACATTGCCAGGCCCTATTTCTAACAATACTTTAATATTTTGATTCATTAAATATTTTAAAATTCCTGTCCAACGTACTGGTTGATATAACTGTCTAACCAATGCTTGTCGAATGTTCACTGGACAATGTACCACATCTGCATCAACATTATTAATTACTGGAATGCGTGGAGTATAAAAAATTATTTTTTTAAGAATTTTTGACAACTGTATTGCAACAGGTTGCATTAACTTACAATGAGACGGTACGCTGATGGGTAATAAAAATATTTTTTTAGCACCTATCTCTTTACAAATTGTAATCACTCGTTCTACTGCTGCTTTATGTCCGGAAATAACTACTTGATCCGGTGCATTAAAACTTGAAACTTCAACTACTTGATTTTGCTCTACTTGGGTACAAATGTTTACAACAATAGTACTATCTAATCCTATAATAGCTGCCATTGCAGCTCCACCAACAGGTATGACATGTTGCATTAACGTTCCTCTTAACGCAACTAAACTAACAGCATCTAAAAAACCTATTACTCCAGCACAGACTAACGCAGAATATTCTCCTAAACTATGCCCAGCCATGAACTGAGGATTCTTTCCCCCTTGTTGCTTCCAAATACGCCAAATAGATACAGAAGCAGTTAAAATAGCAGGCTGAGTCTTGCATGTTTTATTAAGTTCTTCAACTGGACCTTTTTGTACTAAATGCCACAAATCATATTGCAATATAGACGATGCCTCATCAAAAGTTTCTTTAACTATAGAATACATTTCTGCTAGTTTCTTTAACATACCTATCGTTTGAGATCCTTGCCCAGGAAAAATCATACCAAATCTAGTCATTATCATTCAATATATTTAAAATTAAAATCTTAATAACGCTGACCCCCAAGTGAATCCGCCGCCAAATGCTTCTAATAAAACTAATTGCCCTGGTTTAATACGCCCATCTCTTACCGCCTCATCCAATGCTAGTGGCACAGAAGCAGCAGACGTATTACCATGTCTATCCAATGTTATCACAACTTTATCCATTTCCATACCCAATCGTTTTGCCATAGCGTAAATAATACGAATATTGGCTTGATGCGGCACCAGCCAATCTAATTGACCTCTATCAAGATTATTTGCATGCATAGTTTCATCCACAATATGAGCTAAAACGGTAACTGCTATTTTAAAAACTTTACTCCCTGACATAGTTAAATAATAAGAAATTGCAGGAAATTTACGATTATAATAAGGAAGGGTCAATAAATCACCATAACGACCATCAGCATGTAAATGAGTTGAAATAATTCCAGGAGTTTCTGAACGACCTAATATAACTGCACCTGCACCATCACCAAATAAAATTAATGTACCACGATCTTTAGGATCCAAGGTATGACTGAGAGTATCTGAACCTATTACTAGTGCATATTCTATCATGCCATTTTTTATATATTGATCTGCTACACTTAATGCATAAGCAAAACCAGCACAAGCGGCTGATAAATCAAAAGCAATGCTATCTCCCATTTTTAAATCACGTTGAATTTGACAAGCTGAACTAGGAAAAGCATGACTAGACGATGTTGTAGCCACAATAATAATACCGACCTGATTTGCCGACATACCAGCCATATCCAATGCTTGCTCTGCGGCATAACAACCCATACTGGATACAGTTTCATCATCACTAGAAATTCTACGTTCTCGTATACCTGTTCTAGTCACTATCCATTCATCTGACGTATTAACCATTTTCTCTAAAGCGGCATTAGATCGAATATGAGCTGGAAGATAACTTCCTGTGCCAAGGATTTTAGTATACATGCCTATACATTTTAATTACTATTTTTAGATAATACTGTATCTAAACGAACAGCTATCCGTTCTGGTATGTGATGTTTTATTGCTTGTATTGCTTGATTAATAGCAGCAGTAAATGCTCGTTGATTAGCTGCCCCATGACTTTTTATTACAATACTACGTAATCCCAGTAAACAAGCACCATTATATTGGTCGGGATGCAATTGACTAAAATGATTAACTAAACGTTTTTTTATCCAATTATTCACTAATTGGATCAACCATGCTGATTTAACATGTTTTCCTGAATTTTTAAGTAACGAAAGAAAAACTTTTATCACTCCTTCCATAGTTTTTAATGTAATGTTACCAGTAAATCCATCGCATACTAAAACATCAGTTTTTCCCATTAACAATTCATTCGCCTCAAGATACCCAATGTAATGGATCAATGCAATACTACGTAACATTTCAGCAGCTTGACGAATATTATTTAGCCCCTTTATTTCTTCTTCTCCTATATTTAATAACGCAACTTTTGGATACTTGACACCGATAATTTGTTCAACTAAAACTGAACCCATTAAAGCGAATTGCACTAACATTTCTGCAGTACATTCTAAATTTGCACCTAAATCTAATACAACAGTTTTACCTTGTTTTTGATTAGGTAAAACTGTTGTTAATGCCGGTCTATTAATACCTTTTATGGGTTTTAATATCAATTTTGATAATCCCATTAATGCACCAGTATTTCCAGCACTGACACAAGCTTGAGCAAAACCATTTTTAATGAGTTCAAGAGAAACCCGCATAGAGGTACCACGACTAACTCTAATAGCATGTGAAAGCTTACTCTCACTACTAATAACCGATTCAGTAGGAATAATGGTGATTCTCTTCAACAAACTACATTTTATTTTTATTAAAATAGAATGAATTACATCAAGGTTACCAACAACCAACAAGTCAAGCTTAGGATATAAATCCAAAGCCTGTACTGCCGCAGGTATCGTAACAGCAGGACCAAAATCGCCACCCATTGCGTCTAATGCTAGAGTTAGACGTCTCAATTATATTACCCTTTTGGTTATTATTTATTTTTAATAACTTTGTAACCACGGTAAAAACCATCAGTAGTAATATGATGACGTCGATGTATTTCACCAGAGTTACTATCAATCGACATAGCAGAAATCATTAATGAATCATGAGATCTTCTCATACCACGTTTAGCCCTACTAGGTTTATTCTGTTGTACAGCCATAACATTACCTCTTTTAACAAATCAAATCATGATAATACTGAATAATCTAGCACCATAAAATACAATGTGAAGACAATTTCATATATGTTGCTTATATTAGTAATGTAGGTATTCCTAATGTTTTGCCCACAACTAATATAATGATCGCTTCGTTCAACACAAATGTTAACAGAAATCATATGTAATTAAGCATATTTATATTATTATATTATACAAATTTCATCAATTACGATTTATAAAATAATTGATACAAAATTAACAATATATTAACTAAATTTATTTATATAATCAAAATAAAACGTTTTTTATAATTGATATAACTGACGCATTGTACATAATACCATGTAAACATGTATTGTTGTTTCTATTTGTAACATTAAAATAACAAAACGATATAAACAAATAACTAAAAAAAATAATGAAATTACAAATTTTAAAAATTAACAACTATTTTAATATAATAGTAATTACAAAAATTCAAGTATCATAAATAAATTTCATGTATTGCTAATATTTGCCTTAAAAACAAGTAAACCAAAATAAAATAATTTCACTACTTAATAATCCATTGCAACAAAATAACAAAAACATATAGAATGTATTTTTTATAACACTTAATTTTTGATGTTTAAAAAAATAAAATATTAAAATACTTATACAAAAAAACATATACATAATTATTATTATACTTTTAATTTCAAAACATCAACGATATTCATTACACCAAGTTGCAATACATAAATCATAAAAATATATTTAAAACTAAAATAATTGAACTATTTAATTTATAATAATAAATATTTGCTACTAAAACTCTTTTATTGTTATAATTTTACCTTAAACATAAAATAAACTTAATTATTAAATATGCCTTTTCCCTCCCGTAACACACATAAAAAATTATGTAATACATTATCTAATGGTGCTTTAATATTTATTAATCTTCCACTATTTGGATGAATAAATTTTAGTGCAAACGCATGCAGAAATAATCTATTTAATCCATATTGTTTGAGTTGCTTATTAAATAAGCTATTACCATAAAGTGCATCAAATGCTATAGGATGCCCCATATATTGAGTGTGCGCACGTATTTGATGTGTACGTCCTGTAATAGGAATTGCCATAATTAAAGTTGCTACAGAAAATCTTTCTTGTATAAATATTTTGGTTTTCGCAAATTTTCCTAAGTTTAAGTCAACGTAAGTAAGGCAAGGACGGGCTCTATTAAAAATATTTCTAAACAATGGAACACTAATTACCTTAATAGAAGAACACCACTGACCACATACTAATGCTAAATACTTTTTTTCTATTTTCCTTAAAAGAAATTGCTTATGTAATTCTAATAATGAAAAACGTTGTTTAGCTAATAATAATACTCCAGAAGTATCTCTATCTAATCTATGTATTAGTTCTAAAAACTCTTCTTTAGGACGTATAAAACGCAAAGCTTCAATTATACCAAAATTTAACTTACTACCAGAATGTACAGCCATACCTGAAGGTTTATTAATTGCTAATATATAATTATCTTCATAAAGAATAGCATCATTTAATATGGAAATTTTTTTTAAATGAGAAGCAGAAAAAATGGCACTTCTTTTTGGTTTAACTGGTTGAATATCTGGAATAAATAATTTATCGCCTGTTTGCAAACGATATCTTATTGATATTTTTTTTTGATTAATAAGTATTTTACCTGTTCTAATAATACGATAAATCAAATTTTTAGGAATACCTTTTAAATAACTAAATAAAAAATTATCGATTCTTTGTCCAGATCTTTCGGTAGCAATTAAAATTATATGCATAATAATTTTACACTTTTCATAAAATATAGTTTTTAAATATACAATGGATCAATTACAATACATTTATTTATTAATTATTCGTAATTAAAAACAATAAAAAAATCAATATTTCTAATTTGCTAATAGTTGCGTATACTAGTATAATTATAAACATCTTAAAATAAATGATAAAAACCAAAATTATTTTTATGCACTATACATATAATCCAAATATCCCAAAAAATTAGAATACAATGAACATTCTAATTTTTTTATGCAAAATAATCAACTTAATAAAATTCTAAACATCTAATAAAATTGAACTTATAAAAAAATAAATTGTATGTAATCTACGTATACCACAATAAAAATATACTTTATCATTATTAATCAATCCAATAATGGTGTTAGATACACTTGTACACTTTTAAAACACATTATCTAATATAATAGACTAAAATACCAAATAAAGCATATACTCCTGTTAAATTATGACCATCACTGGAAATCACAAAGAAGTCAGTGATAAACTTAATTTTATCTACATACATATTCATATATTTAATATTGCTAATATTAAATATAAAAAAACCAAATATTGAGTATACTTATAATGAAGAGAATGTTAATTAATGCCACTCAACAGGAAGAATTACGTGTAGCTCTGGTAGATGGTCAACGTTTATATGATTTGGATATTGAAACTCTGGGACATGAACAAAAAAAAGCTAACATTTACAAAGGCACAATAACACGTATTGAACCTAGTTTGGAAGCAGCCTTTGTAGATTACGGCGCTGAACGTAATGGATTTCTACCACTTAAGGAAATTTCCCGTGAATATTTTCCTATAAAAATTTCTTCGTATAACAATAAATATTGTATTAAAGATATCTTACAAGAAGGACAAGAAATTATTGTACAAATAGATAAAGAAGAAAGAGGCAGCAAAGGTGCAGCATTAACTACATTTATAAGTTTAGCTGGTAGTTATTTAGTTTTAATGCCAAATAATCCTAAAGCTGGTGGTATTTCGCGTCGTATCGAGGGTAATGATAGAACTGAATTAAAAGAAATTTTATCTTCATTAAAATTACCTGAAGGTATGGGATTAATTGTTCGTACCGCAGGAATTGGAAAAACCATGGAAGATTTAGAATGGGACCTCACTTTACGTTTAAAACATTGGCAAACAATAAAAAAAATAGCGGACAATAAAACAGCACCTTTTTTAATTTATCAAGAAAGTAATGTTATTATACGTGCTATAAGAGATTATTTACGACCTGATATAGGAGAAATTTTAATTGATAATCCTAAAGTATTAAATCTAGTAAAAGAACATATCACTTCTTTAGGAAGACCGGATTTTACTAATAAAATTAAATTATATACTGGTGAAGTTCCATTATTTAGTCATTATCAAATAGAATCTCAAATTGAATCTGCTTTTCAACGTGAAGTACGTTTACCGTCTGGAGGTTCCATAGTTATAGATACCACAGAAGCATTAACAGCAATAGATATAAATTCTGCTCGTTCTACTAAAGGAATGGATATTGCAACAACAGCATTTAATACCAATTTAGAAGCAGTAGATGAAATTATTCGACAAATGAGATTACGTGATTTAGGGGGTTTAATAGTTATTGATTTTATTGATATGATATCAATACGACATCAACGCGAAATAGAAAATAATTTGCGTGAACTAGCACGACAAGACCGAGCGCGAATTCAAATAGGACGTATATCTCGTTTTGGATTATTAGAACTTTCCAGACAAAGACTTAGCCCATCATTGGGAGAATCTAGTCATTATATTTGCCCGCGTTGTGGTGGTACAGGAAATATTCGAGATAATGAATCTCTTTCTCTTTCCATTTTACGTTTAATTGAAGAAGAATCTTTAAAAGAAAATACTTGTGAAGTACATGCAATCGTACCAGTACCTATAGCTTCATTCTTACTTAATGAAAAACGACATGCAGTAAATGAAATAGAAAAACGCCAAAGTGGTAATGTACGCACAATAATAGTACCGCATGATCAAATGCAAACTCCAAATTATGCGGTAAAAAGAATTAGGAAAGGAGAAGAAGCTACAACACCAAGTTATTTATTACCTAAATTACATGAAATAGAGATCGCTTCTCAATCCACAGAAAATTTAATTGCGGAACATAAAAATTATGAACGTACTAAAACATCAATATATAAAATGAGTTACACAACACCTACTATTAATCTGAATAATTCAAATAAAATAATACAACAAAAAAAAATTTATTCAAAAATAAAATCTTGCCGTATCTCATTTAAGATATTAGTAAACAAGGTTAAATTAATCATAAATTATTTCAATCAAATATTACAGAAAAAATATACCAAATTTCCATCATCTTCTTTTATGTCTAAAAGAAAAAAAAATTTTAAATCTAATAATGCAAATTATACTAAATACAACAAATATTATCGTTACAATCAACATTGTAATCAAATAAATAATAATAATATACAAAACAAACAAAAAAATAATTGAAAACTTTAAAAATAAAACATAAAACTATAAAAATTGACGTATACACAATTTATTTATAAATATGTTAAATAAACATATTTATGTTATTCATTACATATATACAAATAGTTTTAAAAATCTCTCTTAAAAAAATAAAATTAAAAAATAAAAAACAATCCTACCAAAAACTTCTTACATCAATATTTAAAAATAAAATTTAAAAAAAATTTTTTATTTCTTAACAATTGCGTACACATATTCTGTACATATGTTATATTGATATACTACAATGTTTTTTTACAAAAGCTAATAATTATTAGCTGATAAATAACATTGATACAAAATATATTGATATCTTTTTAACCAATAATTATTAATTTAAAAACATGATATGTAACAAAATTCACATTATAACGCCATATATTAAATTTACATCAATAGATCTATTGTTGCAATTAAAACATTAATACTATAATTTTTAAAAAAGCTTTACCATATCTATATATATCAATACAATCGTAAATTTAAAAAACAAATAATTACAATAATTTTAAATTACAAATTAAAAAGCAAACAAAAACCTTATTATTATCAATGATGAAAACTAAATATATACATTATTTTATAATCAAATATAATGTCATCGAAAATAAGAACAATTTTTAATTAAGTTATTAATGAACGTAACACATGTGCCTGTTTTTACAATAAATTTATTACACCCAAAATATTGGTTAATATGGTTAGGAATTATTATTCTTTACATATTTGTTGTACTATTGCCGTATCCCATAATATATTATTGCGGCATAAGATTAGGTCGTTTAGTAATGTATTTTATGAAATATAGAGTAAACATTATACGCCGTAATTTACAATTATGTTTCCCTAATTTAACAATAAAAGAAAAAGAAATACTATTAAAAAAAAATTGTGAATCCATTGGTATGGGATTATTGGAAACTGGAATGGCTTGGTTTTGGCCCAATTGGAGAATTAAATATTGGTGTAAACTTAATGGTTTCAATAATATTATTAAAGCACACAAAAATTATAATGGTATATTATTAATTGGCATGCATTTTCTTACTCTTGAATTAGGAGCACGTGCTTTTGGTATTTTTAATCCAGGTATAGGTGTTTATAGACCAAATAATAACCCTGTACTAAATTGGTTGCAAACTTGGGGTCGTCTACGTTCTAATAAATCTATGATCCATCGAAAAAATCTTAAATCTATATTACGTGCTTTAAAAAATGGAGAAACCGTCTGGTATGCTCCAGATCATGATTATGGATCAAAAAATAGTGTATTTACACAATTATTTGGTGTAACTCACACGGCAACTACTATAGGCACATATATACTAATTAAATTAACTCAACCTGCTATTATTCCATTCATACCTCGACGATTACCTAATGGATTAGGTTATGAATTAATAATATTACCAATCGAAAACACAGTACCTGTAACAGATCGCTTAGCTACGATAAGTTATATAAACAAAATAATTGAAAAAGCTATTTTACTAGCTCCAGAACAATACATGTGGTTACACCGCCGTTTTAAAACTCGCCCAACAGGAAAATCTTCTTTTTATTGATTTTTATTAACTGCATTATTACAAAAATATAATATAACTTTAATAAATTAGTGAAATTAAATTTCATTATTAAACTAATAATTTAAAATATTTCTAAACAAAACTATAAATTTTTTTTGCTTTCATAAAAAATAAAAAATTTAACACTTCTAACTAACACCATTCATCAAGATTTATATGATAAAGAATCATTTTAAATTATAAAAATCTTATAATATAACAGCCTATCAACTAAACCACCATGAATGTTCAATGAAAATAGACTACTTTGTTTTGTTAAAATTTTAATAATCACAGTACAACACTTCAATAAATTATATTCTTATAAAAACAATTGTACATGCTTTATATAATAAATATATATCTCAACACATTTATTGTTTTAAAATAAATTTTATCCAACTAAAATACCCGGGACGAGATTTGAACTCGTACGATAAAAACCGAGGGATTTTAAGTCCCTTGTGTCTACCATTTCCACCACCCGGGCTTTTATATAAAGATAAACCCAGGCACGTTTCGGAATCGAACCGAAGTAAAACGGATTTGCAATCCGCTGCATATCCACTCTGCTAACGTGCCTAAACAAAAATTTAAAATACAAACAAATAAAAAATACAAAATTCATTAAACTATAATATATTATAATTTACCTAAATAACAACATTTTATTTTTAACCGGGAAGATATACTTCGAACACAACAATATTTTATTCAATATATAAATATCCATTTAAATTTTATTTAAATAACAATACAAATTAGCTTTTTGTGTAAAAAAATTAATAAAGTAAACATTATCAGTGTTACTTCACTTAAAATTAAAAATATTATTATTATTTTAAATCATCTTAATTATCCATAAATATTTGTTAATAAAATAAAAGAATAATATGAAATAACATTCAAATATTATAAAAACAAATTATAATTTGATAAAATATGCTGTTAAAACATTAATATTTTTTTAAATTGTATAACATACAAACTCAACTGATATTGCCACTAATCACAAAGTTCACTAAATATATGATTAATAAATGATATAAACATTTAATTAATCTTAAATAGATTATAACGAGCTGCATGTAAATATTGAAACATAGACCAAAATGTTAATACCATTGCAATATATAATGCTATAATACCAAAATTAGTTATGCAATCATCTGGACGCCACAATAATGCTATTAATGCTAACATTTGTATACTAGTTTTAATCTTTGCAATCCAAGATACAGAAATAATATTACATACATTTAATTCAGACAACCATTCACGCAATGCCGAAATAATAATTTCACGTGCAATAATACTAGCAGTAGGTAATGTAATCCACCAAACATGAAAATGTTCTGCAATTAAAATTAATGCCATAGCTATCATTACTTTATCTGCAACTGGATCCAAAAATGTACCAAAATTAGTAGTTTGTCGCCAACGACGCGCCAAAAAACCATCAAACCAATCAGTTATTGAAGCAATAAAAAATATTAAAGCACTGACTAAAGGACCCCAATGAACAGGTAAATAAAAAACTAAAATGAATAATGGTATCATAATGATACGGACTAAAGTTAACCAAGTAGGTAAATTTAAACACATTATGTTCTGCAATGATTATTTAATATGTAATGCGATGACATGTATTTATGATATATTTAATCAATTCTATTTTATAAATTAATTAAAAAAATAAATACGGAGTAATATTAAACAATCCAACAAAATTAAAGAAATTCATAAATTTTATCATCATTACAATAAACCAAAATAAGATAAATATTACAACTTCATACTGCATATCGTATAGTATACAAACATTACGTATTATCTTAAATATTAAAAAAAATATTTTTAATCAAATACCATTGATGCATCAATCATTGTATTTTATAACGAAAATATAATCTGTAAAACAGATATATAACAACTATCATTACATAAATAAGTTTTTTAATAATTTAAATTCTTGTCTTGTTACATAATAGAATATTAAATTATTATTTTTTTTAAAATTAATCACTCAAACTAATTAACTAATTAATAAATACTTTATAATTCATATTTTATAAAAAACAACATCATTAATTACACATAAACATCATTTCAAATAAATAATTTTCAACTTAAGGCATAATAATAATGAAGTAATTACATTATTAATTTCTAAAATTCTATAAAAATAATTATATAATATATTACTTGTAATCAATAAAAATATAAGATTAAATTATTCAAATAAACAACTATATAAATATCATCACCAATAAACTATATTATTACAATAAAATATTCATATACCTTAAAAACAATTAAACATATTCTTGCATTATTTAAATTTTAAAGTAAAAATATTAAGTAATGATATTAATAATTAAATCACTATTATTTTATACTATTTAATTTTAATAATACAAATTTAAAGATAAAACTGGGTCGTATAGGAATCGAACCTATAACCAATTGATTAAGAGTCAACTGCTCTACCATTTAAGCTAACGACCCATCAACATCATTTTATATTAACCTTATTTCAAAAATATTATAAATAAACAGTATATAAATTATTCAATTATATGATATGTATCAACATATGATATGCGTTTATTATTTTGTTATGTACCATGAAAATTAAAATATATAAAAATCGTAACAAAAATTAATTTAATTAATTATATTATATCAATATATTTCACACATTACATTCAATATAATATACTAAATAGACAAACCGAAATTTTATTAACATAATTTAAAATAACAAAAACAAATTCAATTATTGTATTAATAAAATAGAGGAGTAGAGATTCGAACTCTAGAACGTTATACACATTGCCGATTTTCAAGACCGGTGCCTTAAACCACTCGGCCACTCCTCTATATAAAATACAAATAAGCAATCGCATGTTATTCTATAATAAAAATTTATAATTAACAAATATAAAAAATTTTAATTACATTATTTATTTGTTGATTAGCAAAAAATTGATATTACTTACACTATTAATAAATAATTAGCTTTAATTTAAAAATAATTAACAATAAATAATCTGATGACAGTTAAATTATTAATCCAATAAAATAAACGCAAACACAAACAAAAAGTAAATTATGAAATATAATATAAAACATACGAAATTAATTTATATATCAAATAAATATTTAACAAAATATTTATGATTACAACATAAGCACTATCCACAAATTTGATAAACTGAAAAATATTGATCTTACAAAATACACTAAAAATAATATATTTCATAAAATATTTTTATTAAAATTTAATAATTTCATTAATAATCCATATATTATGCTAAAATTATAGTCAATAACATGATAAAACAACAAAAATAAAAAATGTTTATCTTATTTATTTCCTATATACAACAAAATAATAATTAGTAACACAAAACAAAATGACACAATCTAATAAAATACTTATGCAAATTTAAATTTACCACTTGATATAAGTACCTGCATTTCGTAAAAAACCAATTAACACGTTTGTTATTAATAAAATTACTTAAAATAAATTAAAATTATATTAAAATAAAAAATATTATTTTTAACTATTACATAAAAATAGAATCAATAATCCAAAACAAAATGTCATTCAATTTTAAAATTTGATCTATACCACATTATATTATATAATATACTGAATATATATAAAAAATAAATTATTATACTTATCTTGACTTTATTTATCCACACCCCCATGTTTATGGTTCGTAAGATCAAAAAAATAAAAAACAGGAGTATTTTATGATTGCCAGTAAATTTGCCATAGGACAACAAGTAAGGCATAAATTACTAGGATATCTAGGCGTAATTATTGACGTAGACCCAGAATACTCATTGGAAAAACCAACATTAGACGAAGTAACTGCTGATAGTACTCTTCGAACTTCTCCTTGGTATCATGTTGTCATGGAAGATGAAGAAGGAAAACCAATACATACATATTTAGCAGAAGCACAATTAAGATTTGAAACACTATTTTTTCATCCAGAACAACCTGTTTTGGATGACTTAGCTAAATCTATACGTTTTCAATTAAAAACACCACGATTAAGAAACTAAAAAAATTATTAAGATAAATATATCAACATATACTCATATTTAAATGTTACCAGATCTTATAATAACAACGGATTATGCTTTTACTTGTGATATATACAATTGATCAAAAATCAATATAACCATAAAATTATACAACTTTAAATTCTTTACATAAAATAAAAATAGAACTATAAAATAAATTAAATAAAATGCACTTATACTAAAATTACTAAAAACAACTCTGATTATACTAACAGTAATATTATCCTACTACTATTATATTTTAATATAAATAAGCTAACTTAAACATATAAAATTGCTAATTATATCAAATTATTATTCCGTCATGAATAAAATATCAATATTCACAAAAAAATTTAAATATTTTTAAGATATGAATTACTATGTTAAATAATTATAAATATAACTTATATCAACTTAAAAAATATCTTTTTACCTAAAAATTAAACAAATTTTAATTTTATAATACCATAGATTATATAAATATATATTTTATCCAATCAACAATGAATAAATAATATAATACAATAACAATAAATAAAAAAAATTTACATTAATTAAATTATAATTAGTTAATTATATATATTTAATAAAAATATTACAAACGCAAACTATGTTGTATAATAAATACAAACAAATCAAATCATCCCATATTATAGACATAAAACTTTTATATAAGTCTGATTAAATAAATAAATAATTATTTAACTTTAATACTAAATACAAATATTTCCATAATTTCATCAAACTTGCATAAATATAAATTAATTGCACATGATATTCATAAAACAAACATACTAAATTATAAACAATGCCTAATATACTCTAACATTATTATTTAAACAATTTTCATCTATCATACTCTAAAACATATAAAGTATTTATCCCGTATATTGTCATTCTATTCACACCACAAATTTTATAAATTATATCATTTACTAAAATGAAAATTAAATAAAAATAAAACAATATTTTATTAATAATATTTCATTATTTTCTAAAATTATAATTAATATATACTAACTAAATGATTTTAATTGGCAATAATTAAAACATCATAAACCAACACAATAAAGTGATTATTAAAATAATTATTATATGATCATTTTTTTTAATTTATATTAATAACATAAAACAAAAAAACAAAAATATAATAAATACCGAAGATAATTATACACAATAAAATTATACTTAAATATACAATGATGATATTAAACACATGAAAAAATATATCTCAAATTAAATCAAATAAAATTGTAAGTAAAAATAATCCTGTTCTTATATATTATAATTTTATCAAACAAATAGTATATATTTCATAAATTTATAATCTATGTATACAATTATAATTTTGTTGATTAATATCATTTCTTATTTAAGATATATCCAAAAGAGAAAACACATGATCAATAAACGAACAACGTATACAAAAGAAGATTTATTAGCTTCTAGCAGAGGTGAATTATTTGGTAAAGAAGGCCCATCTTTACCCGCTCCTAATATGCTCATGATAGATCGCGTAACTAAAATGAGTGAAAAAGGTGGAAATTACAATAAAGGATTCGTAGAAGCTGAATTAGATATTAAATCAGACATGTGGTTTTTTTATTGCCATTTTATCAATGATCCAGTAATGCCAGGATGTTTAGGGTTAGATGCTATGTGGCAATTAGTAGGATTTTATCTAGGTTGGTTAGGAGGGATAGGTAAAGGACGTGCTTTAGGAGTAGGCGAGGTAAAATTTGCTGGACAAATTTTACCTAGTTCTAAAAAAGTAACTTATTTAATTCATTTTAGACGCATTATAAAACGTAAATTAGTAATGGGCATGGCAGATGGTCAAGTACTTTGTGACGGAGAATTAATTTATACCGCTTCTGATCTTAAAGTAGGATTATTCAAAAATATTAATATATTTAGTTAATATAAAATAAAATATAACCCTTATTTAAACACTCATAACATTACATTAACATACAATATCTATAATACCTCTATATATTAAAATATCTATCATTTAGCAATATTTTAATTATGGCAATTAAATAATTTATATTTCAAAATAACACGACATTATACTAAATATTTAATAGCTATCTAATACAAAACATATTTTTAACACAAGTTATAATTATTACAAGATAACAATTATAAATTTTTATAAATATACAACTATTCTTACGAATTTATATTAATCTTAAAAAGTCAATAACAAGCAAAATTACGTTCGCATCCTGAATTAATATATTTCTATAACACACTTAAATAAAGTGTTTTCAACAATTTAGTAAACTAAATTTATATCATAACTTTCAATAATTGAATTATTATAATTACAATATATTACTAAATAAATGTATTTACAAATAATTATAAAATGAATGAATAAAACTATAATTAAAAAAATTAATTTAAATAAATAATTGTATTACAAAAATAATAAAATATAATATAAATTAAAATTGTGGTATTTATTAAAAAATTGTTTTTATTTATCAATAAAGAGGTTTTACATATCATGGGTTTTCTTAACGGGAAGCGTATTCTAGTTACTGGTATAGCTAATACTCGCTCAATAGCATATGGCATTGCTCAAGTATTACATCGAGAAGGGGCAGAATTAGCATTTACTTATCCGAATAATAAACTGAAACTACGCATAAAAAAATACTCAAATAATTTTAATTCTAATATTATTTGCCCGTGCAATGTTTCAAATGATGATAGTATTACTCAACTTTTTATAGAACTAAAAAAATATTGGTCTACTTTTGATGGTTTTATACATGCCATTGCTTTTGCACCTTCAAACCAATTAAACGGTGATTATGTAAGTGTTATAAATCGTGAAAGTTTTATTATAGCACATGACATAAGTTGTTACAGTTTTGTTGCATTAGCTAAAGCATGCAGAAATATGCTTAATGTACATGCATCCTTAGTAACATTAACTTATCTAGGTGCTCAACGTGCTATTCCTAATTATAATGTTATGGGATTAGCTAAAGCTTCTTTAGAAGCAAATACCAAATATATGGCAAATTCTATGGGTCCTGACGGCATTAGAGTTAACGCCATTTCTCCTGGCCCTATACGTACGTTAGCTTCGTCTGGCATAGCAAATTTTAAAAAAATGTTATCTTATTATGAATCTTATGCTCCAATGAGAAAAAATGTCACCATTGAAGACATTGGAAATACGGCAGCTTTTTTATGTTCTAATCTATCTGCGGCTATTACTGGTGAAGTCATTTATGTAGATGGTGGATTTAATATCACACATACTAATAAACTAGAATAATATTAATTTAATAATTACTAAATTTACAATAATCAATTAAAAAAATTAACTAAAACATATAAAATAATTAATCACATTTGTCACTCCACAAAAATAATCGCAAAATTTGTACATCGCAATTAAATTACATTTAAATAATATACATACAACTATGAAATATCAAACTATTACAACAACAAATTTTCAACAAAATTGTTCATTAGTATGGTGCAAAATAACAAAACATGCTGTGCTAATAGATCCAGGAGGAGAAGCAATTAAACTACGTCGAATGATACAAGATTTAAAACTAATTATTAAAAAAATTTTATTAACACATGGACACTTGGATCACGTTGGTGCAGCAGTAGAACTATCAAAATTTTACAAAATACAAATTATAGGACCACATTACAATGATAAAATTTTATTAGATAATTTGCCCGCTCAATGTCAAATATTTAATGTTGAATGTATTCCTTCTTTTTCACCGCACTATTGGTTAAAAGAAAATAATCTAATAAATGTAGGTGAAATAACCTTCAACATCTTACACTGCCCTGGACATTCTCCGGGACACATCGTGTACTGGAGTAAAAAGCACAACCTTATTTTTGTAGGAGATGTTTTATTTAAAGAAAAAATAGGGCGCACCGATCTACCCGGCGGCAATATAAAACAATTGTTAAACTCAATTCAAAAAAAGATCTTAACGTTACAAGATGTAACCGTCTTAATACCTGGCCACGGGCCTTTATCCACCATTGGTCATGAGCGTCATAATAATCCATTTTTAATAAAAAACCTTTAAATAACATATAATCAACCTACTAAACGATAGATACATAATATTTATTTATTAATCGTGTTTTAACCTCATCTTTATTCAATTATTACTCTTAAAATTTAAATACATTGTTTAACTAAATAACAGAAACTATAGAATCACATATCATGGATATATTCTTCAATGTAATGCCAGCAATATTAATCCTAGCAGAATCCGTCATATAAATTCCTAATTTCTCACGTAATTTTAAAACTTGTTTTTGATTAAGACCAATAAAAGAAAACATTCCTTGTTGACGATTAATAAAACTAAAATCTTTAGTACATTTATCGTGTAAAGTACATACAAACAATTGACGTAAATATTTAATATGTTTTCTTATATTACTTAACTCCTCCTCCCACATACATTTCAAATTAACACTATTTAAAATTGTAGTTACAATAGCAGCACCATGTGCTGGAGGATTGGAATAATTAGCTCTAATAACAGATTTTAACTGACTTAAAGAATGTCTAGCATCATTTTCATTAGCAGTTACTACAGTGCATGCCCCAACACGCTCATTATATAAACCAAAATTTTTGGAATAAGAATTACAAATAATTAACTCTTCATTATAATTAGAAAAAATACGAATCCCTTCGACATCTCCAGATAAACTAACACCAAAACCTTGATAAGCTAAATCAAATAAAGGCAACCAACCATTTTGTGCTGATAATTTTGCTAATATATGCCATTGTTCAACACTAAAATCCATTCCTGTAGGATTATGACAGCATGCATGTAATAAAATAATATCATCGGAACCTGCATGGTTTAAATCCATAAGCATATTATCAAAACTCAAATTATGTAATTTAGGATCATAATAGGAGTAATAACACACCTGCAAACCAGCAGCAACAAAAATATTCTTATGATTAGTCCAACTTGGACTACTAATCCAAACACGTTTGACTGTTGTATTTTTTGCCAAAAAATCTGCAGCAATCCGTATCGCACCCGTCCCCCCTGGAGTTTGTACGGTACATATTCGATGATCAGCAATAATACCATTACTATCAACACTAAACAACAACTTTTGAGTACAAACAATAAAATCGTACATGCCTTCAATACTAAGATAATTTTTACTAGTTTCACAATTTAGAATGAGCGATTCCGCTTTTTTTACACTATTTAAAATCGGAGTATTTCCATGTTCGTTCTGATATACACCAATCCCCAAATTGATTTTGTTCGTACGAACATCAGCATTAAAAATATCTAAAATACCAAGTATAGGATCAGAAGGAGCTTCTTTAATATATTCAAACATAACTGTATACCACTCTTTAATAAAAATAAAATATATATATAACTTACACCTTTTATAAGTTATTTTACCAATCACTTATACTACAATTTCTCATTAACTAATAAATTAAAATACAAATATTTAAAAATTACAAAAATATAATAAAATTATTAAAAAAAATCATTTTTTTTATAAATAAAATCAAAAATCAACTTTATCGGGGTATCTAGGAAAAGGAATCACATCTTTAATATTTTGCATACCAGTAATATACAACAATAATCTTTCAAAACCCAATCCAAATCCTGAATGAGGAACAGTACCATAACGACGAAGATCACGATACCAACAATAATTTTCTTTATTTAACCCAAGCTCCTCCAATCTTAAATCTAAAATATCAAGACGCTCTTCCCTTTGAGACCCCCCAACTATTTCACCAATTATTGGTACTATCAAATCCATAGCTGCAACAGTTTTAAAATCATCATTAAGACGCATATAAAAGGCTTTAGTATCTTTTGGATAATTTATGATTATTATAGGAGATTTAAAATACGTTTCTGTCAAAAATCTTTCATGTTCAGAACCAAGATTTTTGCCCCAAGATATTGGATGAATAAATTGGTTATCAAATTTTTTTAAAATATCCACTACTTCATTGTAAGTGATACAAATCAACTTATTGTTAATGAAATTTTCCAAACGATTAAAAATATTTTTATCTATCCTTTTAGAAAGAAACAAAATATCATCCTCACATTCATTTAATAAAATTTTAACAACATGTTTTAACAGAGATATTACAAAAAAAGAAATATCTTCTAAATTAGCAAAAGCCATCTCTGGTTCTAGCATCCAAAATTCTGCTAAATGATGATTTGTATTAGATTCTTCCGCGCGAAAAGTAGGACCAAAAGTATACACTTTTGATAACGCACATGCATAACTTTCACAATTCAATTGACCAGATACAGTTAAAAAAACCTCCCGACCAAAAAAATCTTTTTTATAATTTATTTTTCTATATGATGTATACGGCAAATTCTCTAAATCTAAGGTAGAAACACGAAACATTTTGCTAGTACCTTCAGTATCACATGCAGTAATAATAGGAGTAGTTATCCAAAAAAAACCCTGTTCATTCATATAACAATGAATCGTTTGTGCTAAAATATGTCTGATGCGCGATATTACACCAATTATATTAGTACGTGGTCGTAAATGAACTACTTTTCTTAAATGTTCCATACTATGCCATTTTGCAGATATTGGATAAGTATTTGGATCATGCACCCAACCTAATATTTCAACCATTGTTGCTTGAACTTCAAATTTCTGTTTATTCCCAATAGACTTTACTACTCTGCCCTCAATTTTTACTGAACAACCCGTGGTAAGATGTAACACATCATTTTGATAATTACACAATGTATGATTAATGATAACTTGCAGCGTTGCAAAACAAGAACCATCATAAACGGCAAGAAAAGAAATTTTAGCTTTTGAATCTCGTCTAGTACGTACCCAACCTTGAACAACTACTTGAGTATTAATTATTATCTTTTCATTCAAGATATCATTTACAGATACAATTTTCATGAAATTCTCTATTAATAAAAACCAGATATATTTGTAAAACCACATACCTAACGATTGATATTACATCAAATAATTAAAAAATCCATAAAAATTACTATAATTACAAACATGTAATTGCACCAATAATCCTAACGTTAAATAAATAAAATTAAATATAAGACATTTTTATTAGTCAAAAACGTAACATATATCAAATTTATAATTCTTATGCAAATTAATATGCATTAATTACATAAATTTCCACTGCTTAAATATTCATTAAATATAGTTGAATATTACAAAGTACCTATAGCTTGAAATATTAAACTACATATGTCACTTTACTTAAAAATAAACTTTAACAATTATTCTACTACATTTAAAAAAAACTACTCAATCCATAAAAATAAAAAATTGTATTACAATATGTTAACCATACATCATCATCATATTACTAATAATTTGATAATTACACTATTAATACACACATATAAATAAAATCAACTCACTATAAAATATAATTTAATAACTTAAGTTAAAATCGCAAAAAAATATATAGAACAATAAATGCCATCATTTCTAATTAAAAAAATTATACAATACCAATTTAATCTTGCATCTAAATAAATCAACAAACTGAAAAAAAAACCTTAAATCACTGTTTTGCTGGTATCAAACATAAAACAAACATATTACTCAAATCTTTATATTCAAACAATACTAAAATATAATTTAGTTAAAATAATATAATCACTAAAAATCCAGCACAATGACACAAAATAAATAAAACACATTGTACATATTTTAATTAAAACTGCTATATTATTAAGATCCCACTAAAATAGTTAATTAATAGCATATATCATTTAATTTTATCTATTTATCTTTACGTATTATATTTTATTACACAAATATTATTTATAGGATAACAGAACAATTAACTAAAATAATAATAATGAATGAACAATTCAACTCTAATAATCGCAAATACAAATTATATAAAATATTCATAATAATTATTCAAAAATAATAAAACATAACCGAATTAATAATTAATAAAACGTTGACAATATACATGATATGTATGGAAAAATATACAAAATCAAACGCATTATAAAAGCACAATTACCTATATGCTTAGGAAATTTTGTAATTATGGATATCGAATAAATAAAAAATAAAAATAATCATATAACATTAATTTATAGCAATATTAACAAAACTGGTCCAATATTATCACATACACATCCTGAATGTTTAACTGGTAATGCTGTGTTTAGTTTGTGTTATGATTACGGTTTGCAATTAAAAGTCGCACTATATCATATAATACAAGAAGATTATAATATTGAATGATTAAATCAAATCAAAACTTATGCATTACAAAACAATGGAATTAACACAATTAAAACTAATCAACAACTAGATTTTCTGAAAAATGAACACAATTTTACTTTATGTACTGATATGTTTACATTATTACAAATAAAATAATCTAACTTGCAACACATAATCTTCAAAAAAAATAAATATACTAAAAAAATCACACATTAATTTTCAGTGAACTAATACCTTTCACACCGTCAATCATAATCCAAAAATGCCAGTTATTTAAATATTCAAGCATATAAAATGGATCATTTTTTATATATCTGTAAAAATAATACGCGTTTTAGATCTTTACTGTGCAAATTGTAAATTGAATATTATTTAAAACAACAACAAATAATTGCAACCATATTTGTGCATTATTTTGTATAATATAAAACTTATATATATGAAAAAATTTGGTAATAATAAAAAAATTTTCTAAAATTATTTAAGTTAACAAACACCAATTATTCATATACAATAATTATTAATAAAATACCTTTATTAAAATAAATATATAAAAACATACATACACAAAATAAAAAATTTTTTTTATTTTAAAATAAAACACTAGAATTACTTTATTTAAAAGGTAATTTAATATTTTTAAACATATAATCAATGTCTTTATTAGAACGTAAAGCAATTGCTGCATCAACGACTTCACGAGTTAAGTGTGATGCAAAAATATAAATAAAATCATACATATAATTACGTAGAAATATACTACGACGAAATCCTATTTTAGTAATACTTCGAGAAAACAAAGAACTAGCATTGATCGTTATCAAATCAGAATCAGATTCTGAATTTACTGCTATACTGGAAATTATTCCTACACCTAAACCCATTCTAACATATGTTTTAATGATATCAGAATCAGTCGTAGTAAATATAATTTTTGGTGTTAAACCAGCACGAGTAAAAGCAATATCAAGATCAGAATAACCAGTAAAATCAAAAGTATACGTTACTAAAGGATAAGTTGCTAACTCTTCAATAGTAACAGATTTTTTAATTGACAAAGAATGATTAGGTAATAAAACAATTACCTTGCTCCAAAAATAACAAGGTAACATAATTAAATCACTATATATATGTGCTACTTCTGTCGTGATAACAAAATCAACTAATCCTTTATAAACAGCTTCTGCTATTTGCAACGGTGATCCCTGATATACACAAAAGGATATATAAGGATACAGCTTAACAAATTCTCTAATAACATTTGGCAAAATATATCTAGCTTGAGTATGTGTAGTAGCTAAACATAATTTACCCTTATTAGGATCTGTATGTTCTTTAGCAACAAATCGAATTGCATCAATTTTAGATAATATATCACTAGCAATACGAATTATTTCTTTACCAGCTGAAGTTACTTGAGTCAAATGTTTGCCGCTACGTATAAAAATCTGTATACCTAATTCATCTTCTAACATTCTAATTTGTTTACTCACTCCGGGCTGAGAAGTATACAAACTTTCAGCTGTAGAAGAAACATTAAGATTATGATTAAGAACTTCCACAATATAACGTAATTGCTGTAATTTCATCAGATCAACCTCAGATGATACAAACACTTGCACAACACTAAAATAATTAATAAATATAAATATGAACCTAAAAAAATAACTATTATTATAATAATAAATAATAATAATTGCATATTTCTTAACTTATTTTAATCTTAAATAGATAAGAATACACCTTATATTTTCAAAAATTTTATAAATTAAGATAATATTACTTATTTGCAATTTGCATTGTCCATGAATAAAAAATAATCAGAACCAACAGTGTTTGTTTTTAATTTAGAAATAACATATTGTTATTTTTTACAATAAAATCTTACCACGATTTTATTACCATTATTATCTTGAATGGAAGCATCTGCAAGATAATACAAACTTTTAGGTAATTTATTACGACATCTAATTAATTCTTTTACTAAAAGAGATTTTGTTTCACGAAATTTAAGAAAAGTATTAGTAGCCAAAAAACATTAGATACTTCATTACATAAATAAAATAAACAAAAAAAATTTTTTCATACAAGTTCCGGTAAAGGAATAAATATTTTTTTAAAAAGAAACAACAATACCATTATGTAAAATTCTACAAATATTTTCGCAAAATAAATTAGTACAACATATATATTTTCCAAATTTGCCAAATTTTAAACACATAATATCACTACACTTTATATATTTTTGATGATAAAAGACCATAATCATTAATATCAAAATTGCTATTTTTAACTTCATAACCGTCATACAATGGACTTGTGCCACAAATATATAATTTTTGACATTGATTAACAAAATAATTGTCCATAATAATGTTACATTTAATACATCGTAAAAAAAACTAATCACGTTCTTTCTTTTATATACATAAGATTTACTACGTATCTACATTTATTTTTAAAAATTAAATTGTTGTATCCCAAACAAATAAACAATATACCTGTAATTTTCATTTTATATAACTATTTTACAACTACATATTACACAAGCAATGTTGGTTATTACCAAATGAAATTAGGTTGCATGCCACCTTCTATTGAAGCTCCTTTATCTGTAATTAATTGTTTATTAAATTTAATAAAAAAATCATCTAATACACTTTTCCATTCTTGTTTACAACTGGCAATTTGATCAAGCAAATTTTTCTTATTATCAGTAAATTTATAATCCATTAACTCACAAAAACTTCTCACTAATCTATTTGTAACAATTTCACCCACTTTGTTCAGTATAAAAAACAAAAAAAATTATCAACACACACATATTTACGTTCCTGTATAGTGGAAATAATAGATGCATATTTTTAATGGGCAAGCAATATTTTTTTTGTTTCCAATTCTTTCATTCAAGAAGATTCAGCATATCGTATTGATAGGTTGAATAAAATGTTGACTAAAAATTAACTTTTGTACACTTCAAAGTTGACCAACTATACCATACGTGATAATACACGTTTTTTTATCTTTCTGAAAGTTTTTGGACATAACTTTTAACCGACCGCAACACTCTAGCTCTTTCATATAAAAAATCTAGTTGAAATTCACCAATATATATAATAATTATAGTATTAATAATATCTTACTAACATCATTTGAGAAGCAATAATAAATTGACACAAAAAATCAACTTATATAGTTGTCAAGCATTTTATATTAATATTTTGCATACGTTTTTCTAAGACATAAACATTTAAAAGACGAATAGCCTCATGAACTACTTGGAAATTATTTTTATTAAAATATCAATTGGAATTTCTTAAGTATAAATATACTACCAAAAAAATTTTTTATATAAGTACAAACCATAACTAACACATACTTACTGGAATCAGCAAAATCCATGCAAATATACATTATATATCCTAATTCATATAGTTATTGCGCTAATACATAATTCTTTTTTTTTGTAGTATATCTTAAACAAGATGAGTTAATCGCTGCAAAGTAAAAGTAGCAATGATAGAGGAAATGCAATAAATATGTTGATCACATTTTATCTTTAATTATATACTGCAAAAATATTTAATATTTTCTTAGCCTTTTGACCTGACGGATATTAACTGGCTTAAATAATGTATGATTGTGATGAGTTACCTGCACGCAAATCTGTTCTTCATAAATATTATCTAAATAAACATGAAGTTTCCAATATTTTTTGGTACAAAAATCTTTATTTTGTTTTCACGATTAACTATTAATCTTACCGCTACAGATTTGTGTACGACCAGCAGAGAAACCTCTTAAAAATTTTCCACAATAAAGTTGACTCATATGTCCCACCATGTGATTCATCAAATATCGTGCTTGCTGTACACGTACTGTATGAATATCTATTTTGACAGAATCTTTAAATGAATTAATAATAGCAGCACGAGTACTTTTATTAAAAAATTACTCTACTAAATTTTATTTTTTTTTCACCATCACTTACTTCTTGTAAATGCTAAATAATAACTTATCCTTCGCGAGCAAAATCAGTAGCAAAATAAATATGATTAACGTTTTTAACCAAATCTTTTAATTAATCAACAACCTTTTATTTACCAAGCAATACTTTATATTGTGCTTATCATGCGTGATAAAGATCAATACCTATGCATTCACAAATAGCTTTTTAAAAATTCACATCTTTTATTGCATAACTATAATTATAACATTTATTACAAATGAAATGATATCATTAACAAATAAATCACGAATATGATCAAAACTCGATCGAACAAGATAATTATTATCTAAATATTTACTAATAATCTCGACTTTAATTTGGAAATTCAATCATCACAGGGAATTTACTCATTTATACCCTAGGCATAGTATCATAGATAAGATTAAAATGTAATCTAAAAACATAACACCTTGGCTATTTATATAGTAAAATATAAAATATTTAATTTTAATTTATAAAACATTAACTATAGATTATTAATCCCGATTTCTCAAAATTACACAACTTTGCTGTTTACTGTGCCACTATTTATTAAAATATTATATTTATAATCATTAATACTAAATATTATTTCATATTATTAAAACTATCAAAATACCATATCTCTGACAACTTAATTATCCAAAACAAAATTAAACACAATGACTTTGTATATAGCACAAACACATTATTCAAATAATGTGAATATATTACAAACAACAAGATAATACAAAAAATAATCGTGGACAAAATACAGTATATATTACATTTTTGATATATTTCATCATATATTGTCATGCACATAAGTATATAACTTATCATCGTCCAGTATGAAATAAAGTATCGAAATAAACATAGTGTATACAGTCATTTATAGTTCACAAGTGTCATGTATGTCATATAATATAATCACATTATTACATATAATGATTACTAATGGCTAAATATTTGTTAAAATTGTTATTAATTATCAAAAATTTTATTTTTATTATTGCATTAACTATTAAAAATTAAAATAAAGAACATGAAACTAATGGTAAAATAAATGTAATAATGCAATAATAGATAGCATAATAAATGATAAACATCATGATGAAACAAAATACTAAAACAATAATAACTTAATCGCCCGTAATAACTCCCCATTCAAAATATCGAAGCTTTAGTTTACTTTTAATACCTTTACATCACATATATATAACCAGGCTATAATAAGTATTACATGACAAACGAAAAAAACAAGCACAAAATATATATCTAGTAATATATTCACAACACCCTATCAAATATCATAAACAATTAACATTGACATTTCTTACATTAAATAGTTTACTAATATAATACGTATAAATCGAATTTTACTAACATTCAAAATATGATCATCATTTAAATTATTTTTAACATCGCAATTAATATTTAAAATAAAAACCATCAATCACACAAACTCTACAAAAATTTTCGATAAAAAATTCTAGGAAAATAATAATGACATTCGGTTTCCATCAAATAGAATTACTTGAAAGTATAGCACCATATCACGCTGATCCTACTATGATATTTAACCAACTATGTGGTAAACGCACATCTACATTATTATTAGAAACAGCAGCAATTAACGAAAAACAAAACTTAAAAAGTATGATGGTAATAGATAGTGCTTTAAGAATAAGTGCACTAGGTAAGATTGTAATTCTAAAAGCAATAACAATCAATGGAGCAGAATTACTAACACTATTAGATAAAGTTTTACCAAAAGAAGTAAAAATTTGCTCATTTAAAAATGGAAGAAAATTGATTTTTCCAAACATAATATCTATGACAGATGAAGATACCCATTTACAATCTTTATCAATATTCGATTGTTTACGCCTATTAACAAAAATAGTAATACAACCAGAACAATCCTCCACAGCTATGTTTCTAGCTGGACTATTTTCATATGATTTAGTATCATATTTTGAATCAATACCCATACTTACAAAAGGACCAAAATGTCCAGATTATTGTTTTTATTTAGCTGAAACGCTTTTAATCTTAGACCATCAAAAATATACTTGCAAACTACAAAGTAGTTTATTTACAAATAATCGTTCAGAAAAAATCAGACTACAACAAAGAATAAAAAAACTGAAGAAACAACTTTACCAAGAATTGCAGCCAATTTATTCTCAAAAAATTAATAACTTAACAATCAAGTCCAATAAAAACGATGAAGAATATAATAAAATAATACAATACATAAAAAAATCAATTTATAAAGGAGAAATCTTTCAAGCGGTTCCTTCGCGTCAATTTTTCCTGCCTTGTCCATCACCTCTTGCTACTTATCAAACATTGAAAAAAAATAATCCTAGCCCTTATATGTTTTTTATGCAAGATGAAATATTCACATTATTTGGAGCCTCTCCAGAAAGTTCCTTAAAATATAATGCTAATAATCGACAAATTGAAATATATCCTATAGCTGGAACACGACCTAGAGGTAAGCATCATGATGGAACATTAAATATAGATCTTGATAATCGTATTGAATGTGAAATGCGTTCAAATCATAAAGAACTAGCAGAACATTTCATGTTAGTAGATTTAGCACGCAATGATTTAGCAAGAGTATGTGAACCAGGAAGCCGTTATGTTGCTGATCTCATTAAAGTAGATCGCTACTCATTTGTCATGCATTTAGTTTCTAGAGTAGTAGGTAAATTACGTACAAACTTAGACGCTTTACATGCTTATCGCGCTTGTATGAATATGGGCACATTAAGCGGTGCTCCAAAAATTAGAGCTATGCAACTTATAGCTGAAGTAGAAGGAGAACGACGTGGTAGTTATGGGGGCGCTATTGGTTATCTTACAGGCAACGGTTCTCTAGATACATGTATTGTTATTCGTTCAGCATATATAGAACAAGGAATTGCCACAGTTCAAGCTGGTGCTGGTATCGTGCTAGATTCAATTCCTCAAATAGAAGCTGAAGAAAGTCGTAATAAAGCACTTGCTGTTCTACACGCCATAATTAATACTCATTCTTATAGGGAAAATATTTAATGGCTAACATTCTATTACTTAATAATCTTGATTCTTTTGCTTATAATTTGGTAGATCAATTACGTATAAATAAACATCATGTATCAATTTATATCAATCAGCTACCAATTGAAATAATAGTACAAGCATTACATAAAATGCAAAAACCTATTCTCATTCTTTCACCAGGACCAGGATTACCAAAAAATGCTGGATGTATGCCTCAATTATTAAAAAAATTACATGGTAAAATACCAATTATAGGTATTTGTCTCGGTCATCAAGCCATAATAGAATTCTATGGAGGAAATATAGAGCAAACAAAAGAAATTTTGCACGGAAAAGCATCACTTATTAAACATGATAATTTAGATATGTTTTATGGACTTCCCAACCCATTAACAGTAGCAAGGTACCATTCGTTAATTGGAACATATATACCTCATTCTTTAACAATCAATGCCCACTTTGAACAAAAAATAGTCATGGCTGTACGTGATAATAACAATAAAATATGTGGATTCCAATTTCATCCAGAATCTATTTTAACTACTCATGGAGAAAAATTACTTAATCAAACAATCAACTGGGCAGCGGATGAAAAAATATTATAAGGAATTAAAACATTATGTGTAATATCATACTACAAAAACTTTATCAAGGAAAATTTATCAATCGTGAACAAAGCAAAATAATATTTGAAAAAATTATTCAAAATAATTTATCACCAGTACAAATAGCAGCAATGCTTATGTGTATGAAAATTCGTGGTGAATCCTTAGAAGAAATCATTGGAGCCATTAATGCTTTACTAAAGCATGCAAAACCTTTTCCAAGTCCTAATTATTTATTTGCTGATATCACCGGAACTGGCGGAGATAATAGTAATAATATTAATATTTCAACAATTAGTGCAATTGTTGCTGCAAGTTGTGGAATACGAATAGCTAAACATGGTAATCATAGTATTTCTAGCGAAACAGGATCAGCTGATCTAATAAAAAAATTTAAAATTCCACTCAATACTTCACCTGAAATATCACGCAAAACTTTAGATGAATTAGGTATATGTTTTTTATACGCGCCTTATTATTACACTGGTTTTCAAAACGCTATGTTTGTACGCAAACAATTAAAAACAAGTACATTATTCAATATAATCGGACCATTAATTAATCCCGCAAAACCACCCTTAACTTTAATAGGAGTTTATAAACCAGAACTAATGTTGTTAATGGCAAAAATATTAAAAACATTAGGATATCAACGCGCCGCAATAGTACACTGTGGTGGTATGGATGAAATCATGCTACATGCTCCTATTCAAATTATAGAATTAAACGACGGTAAAATTGAAAAATATATACTAACAGCAGAAGATTTTGGTTTACGTTCTTACCCTATTATTAATACTGTCATAAATGCATCAAAAAAAGAAAAATATAATTTTACAAAAAAATTATTACAAGGAAAAGGAGACCCTGTTTATGAAAATATAATATCTGCAAATGTAGCAATGTTATTTAAATTATTTGGAAAAGAAAACTTACATAACAATACTAATCTAGTATTAGATAATATCCGCAACGGAATGCCCTATAAACATTTAATGTTGCTAGTAAAAAAAGGAATAAAAAATTATGAAAAATAATACTTTACTTAAAGAAATCATTAAACATAAAAAAAGCTGGATTTCTTCAAAGATGGAACAATTTCCATTAGAAAATATAAAAAAACAATCTATACCCTCTGTACGAAATTTTTATCAGGAACTTACTAAACCTCAAAAAATATTTATTCTAGAATGCAAAAAAGCATCACCAACAAAAGGTATTATACGAAAAAATTTTAATCTTAAAAATATTGCCAATGTTTATAAACATTATGCATCTGTCATTTCAGTATTAACCGATGAAAAATATTTTTATGGTAATTTTAGTTTTCTTACCCAAATAAGCAATATGGTAAAACAACCCATTTTATGTAAAGATTTTATCATTTCTTCATGGCAAATTTTTTTTGCTAGATTACATCGAGCAGATGCAATATTACTAATGTTATCAATACTTAATGATCATGACTATAAAAAATTGGCAACAGTAGCTCACAACTTAAATATGGGTGTATTAACAGAAGTGATAAACCAAGAAGAATGGCAACGAGCTATAACATTGAAAGCCAAAGTAATAGGTATTAACAACCGTAATTTACATGACCTATCAATAAATCTAGATCGTACTATTGATCTTGCTAGACAAAAAATAAAAGAAACAATTGTTATAAGTGAATCTGGAATCAAAAAGCATCAAGAAATACTTAAATTAAGTAAGTATGTACATGGGTTCTTAATTGGAAGTACTTTAATGGCTGCAACTGATTTAAATATAACTGTACGAAAATTATTATTTGGAGAAAATAAAGTATGCGGGCTAACACGTATAGTTGATGCTCAAGCTTCATATATAGCAGGTGCTGTATATGGTGGTCTAATTTTCATAGATAAGTCACCACGTCGCATAGACATATTTACCGCAAAAACAATAATATCTGAAATTAAATCTTTGTTATATATAGGAGTGTTTTGTGACGCTCCTATATCTCATATTATTAAAGTAACACAAATACTCAAGCTGCATGCTGTTCAATTACATGGAAAAGAAAATCAATTTTATATAAATCAATTACGAAAAAAACTACCAAAATATTGTCAAATCTGGAAAGTTTTTAATATGAATCATAAAGATACAAAAGTACAATATTTAAATAATATCAATCGTTATATTTTAGACAATGGAGGAGGTAGTGGAAAAACATTTAATTGGGAATTAATCGATAATAACATTAATATAAAAAAAAATAACATAATATTAGCAGGTGGATTAAAAGAAGATAACTGTATTACTGCAATAAAATTAAAATGTGCCGGTTTAGATTTCAATTCTGGAGTTGAAATAAGACCTGGAATAAAAAATCACAATAAACTAAAAAAAATATTTCAAATAATAAAAAACTTGTAAGTCTTTATATCAAAAAAACAACATCAATTCATTCACTAATATTAAATAAAAAACATGACACAACTCAATTCATATTTTGGAAAATTTGGTGGTATGTATGTGCCGCAAATTTTAGTCCCAGCATTGCTGAAACTAGAAGATGCATTCATTAATCTAAATCAGGATATGACATTTAAAAAAGAACTAAAATGTTTACTCAATGAATATGCTGGACGACCGACTCCATTAACTCTATGCCGTAATATAACTCACGGTACTAATACCAAATTATATTTAAAACGTGAAGATCTATTACACGGTGGTGCTCACAAAATAAATCAAGTAATAGGACAAGGATTACTAGCAAAATATATGCATAAAACAGAAATTATAGCTGAAACTGGAGCTGGGCAACACGGAGTAGCAACTGCTATGGTTGCGTCTCTTTTAAAATTAAAATGCCGTGTATATATGGGAGCAAAAGACATGGAACGACAAAAAACAAATGTTATTCGGATGCGTTTAATGGGGACCAAGGTTATTCCTGTATATAATGGTTCATCTACTCTAAAAGATGCCTGTAATGAAGCACTTCGTGATTGGTCAGAAAATTATGATCACGCTCATTATATACTAGGTACTGCTGCAGGGCCGCATCCCTTTCCAACTATTGTACGAGAATTCCAACGTGTTATCGGACAAGAAACATATAAACAAATAAAACGATACGAACAGACTCTACCTGACTCTATAATTGCTTGCATAGGCGGAGGATCTAATGCAATAGGTATATTTGCAAATTTTCTTGATGAATTAACAGTAAAATTAATAGGTGTAGAAGGAGGGGGAAAAAGCATAATTCATGAACAACATAGCGCAGCAATTACCCATGGTAGTTTAGGTATTTATTTTGGCATGAAGTCATCAATACTCCAATCTAAAGAAGGACAAATCAAGCAATCATACTCTATCTCTGCTGGACTAGACTTTCCTTCAGTAGGACCACAACATGTTTATTTAAATAGTATAGGTCGTGCTAAATATGTGTCAGTCTCAGATGAAGAAGCATTAAATGCATTTCGATTATTATCTAATCAGGAAGGTATTATTCCTGCTTTAGAATCCTCACATGCTCTTGCGTATGCTTTAAAACAAATTAACAATAAAAAAAATAAAAAACAAATTATTATAGTAAATTTATCTGGGCGTGGAGATAAAGATATTCATACCGTATATAATAATATTAAAGATAGGAAAATAAATGAATAGATATCAACAAATGTTTGATAAATTATCAAAAAATAAAGAAGGAGCATTAGTACCATTTTTAACTATAGGAGATCCAAATGGTAATATTTTTATGAATATTGTGGATACAATTATCGAAGCTGGCGCTGATGCCTTAGAATTAGGGATACCATTTTCTGATCCATTAGCAGACGGACCTATAATTCAAAATTCCATGAAACGTTCTTTACTATCAGGAATAACATTAAAACTTGCTTTTAATTTAGTAGAAAAAATTAGATTAAAACATCCCAAAATTCCCATAGGATTATTAACATATGCAAATTTAATATTTCAATATGGCATTAATGCATTTTATTCATATTGCATGCATATTGGAATTGATTCAATATTAATAGCAGATCTTCCTTTAGAAGAAAGTTCAACATTTTACAAAATATCTAAACGTAAAAATATCAAAATGGTTTTTATTTGTCCTCCAAATGCAACTAAACATCTATTACAAAAAATTTCTATATATAGCAAAGGTTATATATACTTATTATCACGTCCTGGCGTAACTGGAATAAACCCCGGACATGATATTTGTCTAACAGAAATCATACAAATTTTAAAAAATAAAAAAAATACTCCACCTATTTTACAAGGATTTGGTATTTCTAAACCAAATCAAGTACGTAAAATACTAACTACAGGTGTGGCAGGAATCATTATTGGATCAGCTGTCATCAAAATTATCGAACAGAATATAGATTCACCAATAAAAATACTAACAAATATAAAAAAATACATAATAAATATAAAATTAGCTACGCATCTTAATTGAAACGTATAATATACATAAATTACATCACCAAAATTGATAATATAAAACAATATAAAACGTTATTGTCACAACAAAAAAATAATTTTCATTATTATATTAATAATAACATTAATCAAATAATACATTTCATATTGTATTATTAACGATATTGCTCAATAATTAATTTATTATATATAACCGTATACACAAAATTTAACTTTAATATCTTGGTCGTATTTAAACTACAAGTATGCTAGATGATATATATTATAATATCAATATATTTTCTCTTAATATAAAATTTAAAAACAATTGCATATTCGAAATAAAATAATAATACAAATAATAGTAAATCATAAATTGTTATATTATATATAGTATAAATTCACAACATTCTTTATTTTATTTAAATAATATTAAATGAATTAAAAAACTATTTCTTGCATTTTTATTTATATAAAATTTATAATAATATAATATAATATATTGCAACATTACTAAGATTCCATGCTCAAAAATATACATGATAAAAGTATAATAAACCATAAAATCATGATATATTACATACTTATAAAACAATATTCATAAATAAATTAATATTAGTAATCACTATACACATCACTAACCTTAGATCAAGAGGAAACGTGTGCTAATTACAAAACAAACCTTATTTCAAGATACAGTAAATTTTTTCCATAATCAATGTACTAATATAATATTTTTAATTTTATTATCTACAGGAACAGAGATTTTATTAAAGTATATATTTATGCCAAATAATTATATGCTCTTAGCTCTTAATAAAATTAAAAATTTAAACTTACAACAAATGCTAAAAGAAATATCCATAGACCAACAAAATACTCTATTACAAATTTTAATTACTAATACAACATCTAATATAATTAGTCACATATTATTAGTGACTGGCATACTAACCATTCTACATCTTACATCCAATAACAAATCATTGAATATTTTACAATTCATAAATTTTGCAAAATCTATAATTTTTAAATTATTACCATTAATCATATTGATTATGTTGTCTATACAATTAGGACTTTTGTTAATAATAATACCTGGTATATTATTAACTATAGCTTTTAGCTTAGCACCAATTTTAATTATTAACAAAAAATTATCTATCGCAGAATCTCTATACCTAAGTGCTAAATTAACCTGTACTTATTATGACCTAATTGCACCAATTATATTAATTGGGTTAACGGTAAAATTTTTTATAATATTAATAATTAATCAATTCACTCTTATCCCTATTGTAATACTACAAATATTTTTAAATATATTTAATCATTTCATAACTACCTTACTTTTAATTTATCTTTATCGCTTCAACATGATAATACGTTAAGTTGTATACTTATTAATACTATATCAATAACTTAAAATATATTTTATTCATTTAAAATTTAATATAATATAATCTATAATAGAACGAATAATAATTTATTATAATAATAATTATATACTAATAAAAATAATTTACAATAAAAACCTAAACAAATCTATAAATACTATAAATTCAAATCGTTAAAATTAAATTAATAATTAATAAATTCATATTATCAACTCTCAATAAAAATATTTTTACATAAAATATTATATCTCTTAAAATAAAATGATACACAATTTAACTTATATTTTATTTGTACAAAATATAATATCAGTATTTTTATTATTGATAAAATTTTATAAAATATATTAAACTTCAAGATAAAACTCAATAAAAATTACATATATAACAACAATATGAATATGTATTACACGCATTATTTTATTACATTACATGTAACATTAATTAAGAACAATTTACATTACCATATCAATAATAATAAATAACAATCAACTATTAATAAAGCATATTCTAACTATGATATATAAAATATATAACGATATAAGTTAATTAAATTAAAACAATAAATATAAAATATCTTTTATTTTAATATACTACATAAGTAAGATAAACTTGATTAAATATAAAATAAGTTCATAATGCTATCATGGTAATAATTTATTACATTATTAATTGGTTTATACCATTTAGTTATTGGTTGCTAATCGTTAGCATTACTTTACGAATATTAATGAAACGACGTGCTGTAAATTCAGCTATATCGTGGTTGCTAATAATTTATACTATACCTGTAGTAGGTATTATTATTTATCTATTGTTCGGTGAATTAAATGTAGGAATACAACGTGCTAAAAGAAGTAAAATAATACCTCGTATAATAACCACTTGGATTAATAAGCTAAAAAATAATAAACACCTGTTTTCTAGCGAACAAAGTGAAGTAGCAAAATCTCTATTTCAATTATGTGAACATCGACAAGGAATGGGCGGATTAAAAGGCAAAAAAATAAAATTACTCAATGAAACTGACAAAATATTAAAAAAGCTAATTCAAGATATTAAATTAGCACAAAAAACAATTGATATGATATTTTATATCTGGCATCCAGGAGGATTAGTTAATCAAGTAATATTAGCATTAATATCAGCATCTCAACGGGGTGTACGCTGTAGACTTATATTAGATTCTGCCGGTAGCGTCAATTTTTTTCGTGGACCATATCCAGCGATGATGCAAGAAGCTGGCATTCATATCGTAGAAGCACTAAATATTAATCTATTACGTATCTTTTTACGTAGAATGGATCTCAGACAACATAGAAAAATGATATTAATTGATAATTATATATCTTACACAGGCAGTATGAATATGATAGATCCTTTATGCTTTAGAAAAACAACACGCACAAGTCAACAATGGATTGATATCATGGTTCGCATGGAAGGTCCAGTCACCCCAACTATGGGAGTTATTTTTTCTTGTGATTGGGAAATTGAAACGGGGGAGCATATTTTACCGCCATTACCAACAAGTACAACTTTACTACCATTAGAACATATCGCAAAACATACTATTCAAGTGATTGCATCAGGACCTGGTTTTCCTAAGGGAATGATACAACAAGCATTAATTACATCATTATATGCAGCACAAAGACAACTCATAATTACAACTCCTTATTTAGTACCTAGTGATGACCTTTTGCATGCAATTTGTACGGCAGCACAAAGGGGTGTTGAAGTGCACCTTATTGTTCCACTGAATAATGATTCCATTTTAGTAAATTGGGCTAGCAAATCATTTTTTGATGAACTATTAGATGCTGGTGTTCTTATTCATCAATTTGAAGGAGGATTATTACATACTAAAAGCGTCTTAGTAGACGAACAACTAAGCTTAATAGGCACAGTGAATCTCGACATCCGTAGTTTATGGATAAATTTTGAAATTACTTTAATTATAGATGATGCTAATTTTGGAAACACTCTGGCGCAAGTACAGAAAAACTATATTGCACAATCTGTTCTTGTTGATCAAAAAAAATGGCTGCAACGACCATATTGGCAACGTATTATTGAAAAATTTTTTTATTTCTTTAGTCCTTTATTATAAATTTACATAAAACAAGTGATTGTAAATAATCCTTTAATAATATAAAACATATAAAATACTATTAAATGTTGTTCTAATTTAATATACAACTAAAGAAAACAGTTCCATAACAAAAAAATTAGTTATTTACATTGCCATTATAAAATAATCAACAAAACAATATAAAATATATTTTGTTTTATTTTTAAGTATAAACTAAACTTTGTATAAATTTTTTAAAAAATATCCCTAAATAAATTAAAAATACCAAATATTTAAAATTAAAATAAATAAATTAATTTATATCAACTGTATATATTAATGATTTTGTTAAGCTATACAATACTAAATATTAATTCATGTATATTCATATAATATATGTGTTGATATAAATACAAATAAAAACATATATAAATACTAGATCTATAAAACAATAGTATTTACAATTATAAAAGAATAAAAATATATTATTGTATAAATTATCTATATAACTATGAATATTATATGATTAAATAAGTTTAACTATACATTTTTGGTTTGTTCCATAAAATGTTTACGACATACTGAAATATAATTATTATTCCCGCCAATAAATACTTGTTTGCCATCACATATCACTTTACCTTGATCATTAACACGGAGCACTCTGTTAGCTTGATGTCCACAATGACATATAGTTTTTAATTCAATTAATTTATCCGCCCACGCTAAAAGCCACAAACTACCAGGAAATAATTTTCCACGAAAATCAGTACGTAGTCCATAACATAATACTGGAATGTTTAATTCATCAACTATTCTAGTTACATCTATAATCTGTTTTCGATGAAGAAAATGACATTCATCAATTAAAACACAGTCTATTAATTGCTTATGATGTGTACTAGATATATCAAAAAATAAATCTGTTTGACAATTAAAAATTTCTGCGTGAGCAGAAATGCCTATTCGTGAACATATTTTACCCCGAATAAAACGATTATCAATTTCAGCAGTATATATCATAGTACGCATACCTCTTTCTTGATAATTATAAGAAGACTGCAATAACGCAGTAGTTTTTCCTGCATTCATTGCCGAATAATAAAAATATAGTTTAGCCATTTAAAATCTACTATGCTACTTTAACAGTCAATATTCAATTAACAAAAAATTAAACAAAATTAACAAAAACACACTATACTAATATTATACTGATAACCATTACCATCATAATCAAAATATTCAATATTGTAAAATATAAAGGTAACATTTTATGCAATAAAATCAACTAACTAAAAGTTTTAATATCAATTAAATATCTATTCTAAAAAAGACTCTTAAAATTATTTTAATAATCAACAATACTCATTGTAGAATTACAAATTATTCGTACCAAACACATTTTATTTCTTAATATAATATTTTTATACATTATTTTGATAATATAAATAATCATAATATACCATGATATTATTAATTGAAAATAATAAAATACATTTTAAACGACAACAAATCACTTATAAATAAAAAATAACATGCAACAAAGTTAAAATATATTCTAAAATTTTTACAAAAAACCTTAGTAATATAAAATTAAAAATAAATTATAAAGAAAATTTTTAATTAATGCCTTACAGCTATTGCAGAAAATAAAACAGCACTCTATTCTTATTGAAAAAACTTTATATTTATTTATAATATCAGAGATTAAGTCAATGAGTGAAGCATTAAAAATCCTTAACAATATACGTACTTTGCGCGCACAAGCCAGAGAATGTACTTTGGAAACTTTAGAAGAAATGTTAGAAAAATTAGAAGTTGTTGTTAACGAACGACGAGAAGAAGATAATCAAGCGCAAGCAGAAATCGAAAAACATTCTCGTAAACTACAACAATATCGTGACATGTTAATTGCTGATGGAATTGATCCTAATGAGTTATTGCAATCCATGAGTACAATAAAATTCCCAAATAAAATAAAACGTGCAACAAGACCAGCGAAATATCAATACATTAATAATAATGGGGAAATCAAAACTTGGACAGGACAAGGACGAACGCCAGCAATAATTAAAAAAGCTATTGATAAAGAAGGAAAAAAATTAGAAGATTTTTTACTATAAAAAACGACTCTTTTATTTCAAAAATTTTACTAACAAAAAAGCCTGCTGATATTTTACAGCAGGCACAAAGTTTTTCTAACTAACTTTTCATTATTCTTATAAATGTATACAATTATTTTAATCTTTAGAGGATAAAACTACAGTTTAATAATAAATTTAAATTACGTTTTTGTTTTTTTACTCACATAATTATTTAAAATGTTAAAACAAAAAATTTTTTTAAATAATTTATATAAACACACAAAAATGACAGTTAATTACTATTATTTTAATGAATAAAATTAAAAACAAAAAATTATAACAAATTATTATGACATATAATATCCAAGAACACAAACGATACTAATTTAAAATATTTTAATCCAATATAACAAAAATATTCCATCTAACTTAAAATTTACTATACAAAAAATGCAATATTAACTATAACATCTCTATACCTATTATTATAACTTGTACAACTAACGTATTTTAACTGCAATATTAAAACCATGTTATAAAATATAAATTAAATCTTTAATAAAATGATGATTTGTTAAAAACAACATCATCAATTAAAGATAAAAACAATTTTTATTTTGTAACATTATTTGCAATATCTATTTACATATAACTAAACATTAATACCTGAATCAACGCATTATAATTTTAAACACCATATCAAAATTATTTATATAAATTAAATGCTCATATATATTAAAAAAACGATATCAATCAACTATATATATAAAAAATATGTCATTATTATATAAATTTAACTGTATATAATATTCTTTATGTAAAATTTTATAGTTTATATTACTCAATTTTGTAATTAAACATAATATTCACTATAATTGTAATCTTAAATAAATTGATAATCAAAATTTTTAGTATATAAAATACAAATCATATTTTTTTCTTGCAAAAAACAACAAAAAACACTATTAACCAAACTACAACTAAAATATGTCTATAAATATTTACACCTTATTTATAATTTTAAAATTTTACATTATAAATTATAATGTTTAGTTTTTATTAGAATATAATTCAATATCACATTCTTGAAACAATTCTAATAATACTAAATTATACCAATACATAAATAACAATCGATAAACAAATAAATTATAAATTTACTTGTTAAATAAAATTAATTAATACCTTTATATGTAATAAAAATATACAATTAAAAAACAAATAAAACATCAATTACATAATAATTCTTTTAACCAAACTCTAAAATCATATCCCCATGTCTTATGATGCAATCCATAATCAACAAATGCCTGCATATAACCCAACTTGCTGCCACAATCATAACTAAATCCTTTTAAATGATACGCTTCAACAATTTCTCTATTTATTAACATAGAAATAGCATGTGTTAATTGGATTTCTTCTCTATCTTGCATAGGAAGCATTTTTAATGTATTCCATATTTCAGCAGAAAAAACATAACGTCCTACTACTGCTAAATTAGATGGGGCACTATCTATTGAAATTGGTTTTTCTACTATTCCAATTATTTTTGCATGATCACCAGGTTGTAAAATTTTATTCTGACAATGCACTATACCGTAATGTATAACATCTTGTACTGGTTTAACCAAAATTTGACTATAACCTGTATCTGAAAAGCGTTGTAACATATCAGCAAGATTATCAGTATACAAATCACAACAAGACTCGTTAATTATTACATCTGGCAAAATAATCGCCACAGGACAATCACCAACCAAAGGATAAGAACATAAAATCGCATGACCTAGACCTTTAGGAAAACCTTGACGAATATTTATAATCGTAACATTACATGGACAAATAGATTTTATTTCCGCTAATAATTTAAACTTAGCGTGTTTTTCCAACACAGTCTCCAATTCAAAATTAGTATCGAAATGATTTTCAATAGAATTTTTAGAAGAATGAGTAACTAAAATAATATTATTTATACCTGATATGATACATTCATTAACTACAAACTGAATTAGTGGCTTGTCTACTAATGGAAGCATTTCTTTAGGAATTGCTTTTGTAGCAGGTAACATTCGTGTTCCTAAACCCGCAACTGGTATCACCGCCTTATTCACATATTTTTTATTATTACCACTAGACATATAATAATATCTCATTCTTTTAAAATAAAACTATATCTTAATATTAAAATTTCAACACTGATTTTAAATTGTATATAATGTAATTAATATAATAACTTTTACTATATATTTGACATTTCAAGGATAATAATAAAACAATATAACACTTATTTTAATTAAATAAAAATAGCAATATACAATATAATAAACAAGGTACAAATAAAATAATTAAAATATTAAAAATTTATATATAATTTAAAAACTATAAATTTAAACAAATAATTTACATGTATACAACACACAAGGTATATATATTCACTATAAAAATTAATAACATGAGAATAAATTTAATCCTTTAAAAAATTATACTTGTCATGTGATCCTAAAATTAAAATAAATACAGTCTTTTAGATAAATTAAAACTTGATTGTAATATTAAATTATTTAGTTAATATATCATTAAACAATTAAGTTATAAAAACATGAGATTTATATCATTTAATATCAATGGCTTGCGAGCGCATTTTCATCAACTCGAAGAAATAATAATTCAATTACAACCAGACGTTCTTGCGTTACAAGAAACCAAAATTCATGACGATATCTTTCCAACATCAAAAATTGCTAACTACGGATATCACATTTACCAACACGGACAAAAAAAACACTACGGTGTTGCTTTAATATGCCGTCAAAAACCATTAACTACTAAAAACAATTTCATATCCGATATTAATACAAATCAAGCACGCATAATCATGGCAGAATTCGTCACTACCCGCGGTTTACTTACTATAATCAATGGATATTTTCCTCAAGGAGAAAACCGTAATAATATAACTAAATTTACAAATAAACAAAATTTTTACAAAAATTTACAAAAATTTATACAAAATAATTATGATAAAAAATCACTATTATTAATTATGGGAGATATGAATATATCTCCTCATGATCTAGATGTTGGTATTGGAAAAAAAAATTATAAAAAGTGGTTAGCAACAGGTAAATGTTCTTTTTTATCGGAAGAAAAAGAATGGATAAATAGCTTATTAAATTGTGGTCTAATTGACATATACCGTCACATATATCCAAAAGTCAACAATCGATATTCTTGGTTCGATTATAGATCAAAGGCTTTTAGTAATAACAAAGGCCTGCGTATAGATTTATTATTAGCTTCATATCCTTTAATATCTTTTCTCAAAGATAGTGGCATTAACTATGAAATTAGAGCTATGCACAAACCCTCAGATCATGCTCCAATATGGGCAGATTTTTACATACAAAATTAAAAATTTTTTATTATTTATTGATTCTATACAAACTACTATTAATAACTATCTCGTTATGCATAAACTAACACTCTAACTAATAATAATTATTATACACAATAACACAATACACTACACACAGATTGTATTACCGTAACTTACCTATCGTAATCTTGTAATAAAGTCATTAAATATCATCAACCTAAAAATTTAATCAACTCTCAATATAACCCTCTTTAATTTAAATTAAATATATTCCACAAATATAAAAATAACAAACAAATAACGTAAAATCAAAATATTTACTCATATTAATATAACAAATAAAAATCAATTATTTAAGTAATTTTAAAATTATAAAATGAAAAACGTTATTTACTATTAATTCAGAAACAATATAAATTTATTTACAGGATATATATCTTATCTGTACTATATTGTCTTGTATGTAACTTTAATAATCATGAATTTGTGACATCCTTTATAAATACTTTAATTCATATCATATTTTATATTAAATTATTAACTAAAAATTAAAACAAAAATAATTTTATCAAATATCTAATAAACATAGACATATAAGAAAATATTAATTTATAATGCAGAGTTACAAAATTTTAATTTACTGTAATATTTTAATTCAATAGACATACCATAATTCATTGCAATATAAATAGTTTATACATATAAAAACAAAACCAAGCTAAAACCATATTAATCGTTAAATCATATATTTAAAAGTACTATAATGCTACATAATTTTTATTATTTGAGGATATTATGCAGAAATTTTGGAAAATTGTTTATGTTGTATTCGCACAATGTTGGAATATATTGAAAATTATTAGAGAATTTATAATGAATTTAATTCTATTATTAATAATCATATCAATAATAGGGTTATACTTATTTGTTCATCGTACTAATACAATATCAAATTCAATAAAAAATGCAGCATTAATTGTAGATATAACAGGTACTATTGTAGATAAAGTGACAATTAATAATAAACTTAGTCGATTAAGCAAAGAACTAATAAACACACCTAAAAACAAATTACAAGAAAATTCATTGTTTGATTTCATCGCCCTACTACGCCAAGCAAAAAATGATCCTAATATTACAGGGTTAATATTATCTCTAAAAAATTTCACAGGAACAGATCAACCATCTTTACAATATATTGGAAAAGTATTGAATGAATTTCGTGATACAGGAAAAATAATTTATGCTATAAGTGATCATTACAGTCAAGCACAATATTTTCTTGCCAGTTATGCTAACAAAATTTATCTTGCGCCTCATGGTGCAATAGATATACATGGCATTTCCACTAATAATTTCTATTACAAATCACTACTTGATAAACTTAAAATTAATACTTACATTTTCCGTATTGGTACCTATAAATCCGCAGTAGAACCTTTTTTAAGAGATAATATGTCTGATGAAGCAAAATATATGGAGAAATATTGGATAGAAAAATTATGGCAAAATTACCTAAATATCATAGCAACTAATCGGCAAATTACAAAACAACAATTATTTCCAAACATAAAAATACTGCTAAATGATTTACAAAATCTGCACGGAGATACAGCCCAATATGCATTAAAAAATAAATTAATCGATGAAATAATATCTAAATCAATGTTTGAAAAAATAATGATTAAAAAATTTGGTTTAAACAAAAAAAATAATTCATTCAATTCTATTAGTATCTATGATTATCAACTACTACCAACAAAAGAAATAAAAAACAAAATTGCAGTAATTTTCGTCAATGGCACTGTGATAGATGGATCAGATGCACCAGGAATGGTAAGTAGTGATACTATCATCAGTTATATTCGTGATGCACGAATTAATGACGACATTAAAGCTATTATCTTTAGAATTAATAGTCCAGGAGGCAGTGTTAATGCCGCTGAAGCAATTAGCTCAGAACTATTACTGACAAAAAAAACTGGTAAACCCATAATAGTATCTATGGGAGGTATGGCAGCATCAGGTGGCTACTGGATATCAACACCAGCAAGCACTATCATTGCTCATGACAATACATTAACTGGTTCTATTGGTATATTTGGCATTATTAACACATTTGAAAAATCTCTTGACAGTATTGGCATTCATACTGATGGCGTATCTACTTCTCCCTTGGCTAATATATCCATTAGTAAAGAACTACCACATGAATACATAAAAATGATGCACATTTATATAAAAAAAGGTTATGAAAATTTCATACATACTATAGCTAATTTTCGTAATAAATCTCCACAAGAAATTGATCAAATTGCTCAAGGTAGAATTTGGATTGGCACTGATGCTTTACAAAAAGGATTAATAGATAACTTAGGTGATTTTGATGATGCCGTAAATAAAGCAATTGAACTAGCTAATATTAAAGAGTATCAATTGACTTGGTATTTAGAAGAAGTAAACTTAATCGATATGTTATTAACACAAATCAACGGATTATGTAACAAAACAATATCATCTGCTTTAAAATTTAATAATATAATTGATAAAAATCAATTAATCTATCAACTAATTGATTTTAAAATTAAAGAAAATGATCCACACAACTGTTATGCAATTACTTTATCCTCCTATTGTATATAGTAACGCATGAAAAATTATTTTATTAAAAATAATACACACAAAATATTCAGTTAACATCAAATTGTCAACATACAATTTATTCATGATCTATTACAACATAAAACCAATATAAATCACAATCAACAAAATACTAATAAAATACTAACAATAATTAAATATATACATTATACCATTAAACATAGAATCACGACACAACAAAGCATATATACAATCACTATATATTACATAAAATAAAAATAAAAACAAAATTAAATCAACATATACAATATATATATATATTAAAATTTTTGAGCAACCAACATATCATTACCTAATATACGTGCATGTAGACTATCGGTAAACTACTACGATGTACTAACTAAATATATTATTACTGCAAAAAACACTGAAACACAATATAACATAGCAAACCTTCTAATTTTTTAAAATTTGTTAACATATAAAATATAGTGACTTTATAATAATAAATCATTATAATTTCAAACAACAAACTAATAAAATTTTTTTACAGTAATATATATATATATTATATATTTGATTTTAACTTTACTAAAAATTATTTAGAGGATATTATGACTATTAGAATAGGTATTAATGGTTTTGGACGAATTGGGCGTGTCGCCTTACGTGCTGCACAAGAACGAGTTAACATGGAAATTGTTGCCATAAACGACTTGTTATCTATAGAACATATAGCTTATTTACTAAAATATGACTCGACTCATGGGCAATTTAAAGGATCAGTAACAATAAAAAATAATAGATTAATCATTAACGGCAAAAACGTAAAGTATACAACAGAAAAAAACCCTATTGCAATACCATGGAAAGAATCAAAAGTCGATGTGGTCATCGAATCTACTGGTATGTTTCTAACAACAGTAGATGCAAATAAACACATAATTGCTGGAGCTTCAAAAGTAATATTAACAGGACCATCTAAAGATAACACCCCAATGTTCGTAATGGGTGTTAATCACCATAAATACAATGGTGAAAATATACTATCAAATGCTTCATGTACTACTAACTGTTTAGCTCCATTAGCAAAAGTAATACACGATAATTTCATTATCCTTGAAGGATTAATGACTACAATACATGCCGTTACTGCAACACAAAAAACAGTAGATAGTCCAATTCATAAGGATTGGCGTAGCGGAAGAAGTGCATATCAAAACATAATACCAACTTCCACTGGAGCAGCTGAAGCTGTAAGCAAAGTTATTCCAGAACTATATAATAAATTGACTGGCATTTCCTTTAGAGTACCAATATCAAATGTTTCGGTTGTTGACTTAACTGTACGTATAAAAACATCATCTTCATATGAAGATATTTGTAATGTAATTAAACATGCTGTTGCACATGAAATGAAAAATATCATGGGATACTCTGACGAAGAAATAGTATCAAGTGATTTCAATGGTAATAAATTAACATCTATTTTTGATTCTAAATCCAGTATTCTATTAAATAGAAATTTTGTAAAATTAATCTCGTGGTATGATAATGAAACTGGTTACTCAAATAAAATATTAGATCTAATTGATTACATTACACAAAGATGATTTGTACAATTACAACAATTAATATATTTAAAATATAAATTTAATTAAATAAATTAATGTTATTACCATAATATTATAAGGAACTTGTTGAAAAATTACACACTTCCAAGTGTCTATCAAAAAAACTATAACATATATTGCAATATTATCATAATAATAACATATTTTATATAAAAACAACGTTACGTCATTAATAATTAATGACTAAATAACAAAAGTAAAGTAAAATTTTTTTCTTATAATTATGAAATAGTCTTCATAACAATAACAAATTCCAAAAATAACAGAATAATATGTTCTCATACGTTAAACTACATAGATATTATATACTAAACAAACACTTTGTATAAAAATTAAAAATACTTAACAATAAAGTAATAAATATCAATCAAATTCTAAAAATTTTAATTTTTATTAAATATTATAATAAATAACATGATTAATCCTGTATAATCTACATTTTGTAACTTTACTTATCAAAAAAACAACAAATGACAATTTTATTATTTAAATTTAAAATATTTTAACATGTTGATTTAAATTAATTTATCAAATACTTATCGAATTATTTATATATGTAAATAATACTAATATAGTGTAGGCCTATTAATAATTAAAATTGTTAAACAACAATATTATTATATAATACACAAACAAACATAAACACATAATATACATATTATGTATTTTCATTACTGCAATATAACTCATGTATATATATCATATATCTACACGTTTTAAAAAAATAAATAAACACATATAAATACTCTGCTTAACGAACATATTTAATTAATAGTTATTTTATATTTAAACTATCATTATAATAATGTTTATATTCTTTGACAATATTTATAGGTCAACGCATGTTAAATTCTTTAAACGCTTACTTTAAAACTCGTCACGCATGGTTATTACTGATAATAAGCGCATCTACTTTAGAAATAATAGCATTAATCTTGCAGCACTGTATGTTATTCGATCCTTGCGTATTATGTATATATCAACGTTGTACTTTATATGGCATCATTGCTGCTGGATTAATTGGAGCAATTGCTCCCAATACACCGCTAAGATTTATAGGAATATTTATATGGTTATATAATGCGAGTCAAGGTTTATTATTAGCAAAAAAACATATAGATATACAATCAAATACTTCTCCTTTTGTGACATGTGACTTTTTTGTAGATTTTCCATCCTGGTTACCACTAGATAAATGGCTACCCGCAATCTTTAGTGCAAGCGGAGATTGTACAGAACATAAATGGTTTTTTTTATCACTAGAAATGTCGCAATGGATGTTAATTATTTTTGGAATATATTTAATTGCATGTATATTCGTTTTAATAGCACAATTTTTCAAAACAAAATCATAATATACTGTATTTAAACAAATAGAATTAAACATATACTTACAATTTACTAACTTACTTACTACAACGAATATATATCAAGAAATTTAATATTAATTAATTAACACAATATTAAAATATAAACATAAACAAAAATACATTTTATATTTAGTAATATGCATTTTTTAAAAAACAAATGATAAACAATTTCATATAAATAAATAATATGATATTTTAACAATTATATAAACATTAAGATACGAGAATTTTTATAATACATTTTATTCTACATTACAAAAATGTATATAAAAATTGATAAAATCAAAAAAATTAATATCTATATATTAATACAAAGAATTATTTAATTTATTCAATTTTTCTGATAATATTTTTTATATAGAAATAAACTATTAATTTTCAAATTTACTATTAAATAACAATTATATAAACAACTTAATAAAATAAATAACCCCTCTTGCATAAAGAAAAACACAACCTTTAAACACAAACAAATTAATAAAATGTCTATTAAATTCAAATTTGGTAATTTTAATTTATCCATAATTTATATTCATGATATATCATCCGAAGAAATATATAAAAAAATACAAAAAAAAATTAAACAATCACCTAACTTTTTTAACAATGTTCCTATTGTTATTAGCGTTAAAACAATTGTTCATCCAAACCATTGGACACAAATATATAAAGCGATATTAGATACTGGATTATGCATCATAGGTGTATGTCATTGTAGAAATAATATATTAAGAAACATTATTCTCAAAAGTGGCGTGCCCATTCTTAATGAAGAAATAATAAAGACAAAATACTCAAAACACGCAATACCAAATATACAAAAAAATAATATAAAAAAAACAAAAATAATAAATATACCAATAAGATCCGGACAACAAATATATGCACGTAATAGTGACTTAATTATTACACATAACATAAATAATGGAGCCGAAATTATTTCTGACGGTAATATTCATATTTATGGTACAATGAATGGAGGGCGCGTTATAGCTGGAGCATCAGGTGATGAAACATGTCAAATTTTTTGTACTCATTTCTTGCCGGAAGTTATATCTATTAGTGGTAAATATTTGTTACATGAGCAGTTACCAACAAAATTCTTAAATAAATCCGTAAAAATACGTTTACAAGATAAAATACTTATAATTCAAAATTTATTTTAGACACAAAAAAAGGAAATATATTTTTATGACTCGTATAATTGTCATCACTTCAGGAAAAGGAGGAGTTGGAAAAACAACATCAAGCGCAGCTATTGCTACAGGATTAGCTTGTAAAGGCAAAAAAACTGTAGTAATTGATTTTGACATAGGACTGCGTAATTTAGATTTAATTATGGGATGTGAAAGAAGAGTAGTGTATGATTTTATCAATGTAATTCAAAATGAAGTAAAATTAAATCAAGCTTTAATTAAAGATAAACACACCGAGCTTCTATACATTCTACCCGCATCACAAACACGAGATAAAGATGCATTAACACGAAATGGAGTGGAAAAAGTACTCAATAATCTTAACAATATGCATTTCGAATTTATGATATGTGATTCACCTGCAGGAATAGAAACTGGTGCTTTAATGGCGTTATATTTTGCTGACGAAGCGATCATTACTACAAACCCTGAAATCTCATCTGTACATGATTCAGATCGGATTCTTGGCATCTTATCTTCTAAATCTAAACACGCTGAAAATAACACTGGAAAAATAAAAGAACATCTTTTATTAACTCGTTATAATCCAAAAAGAGTTAGTTGTGGTGACATGTTAAGCATAGAAGATGTAGTCGAGATTTTACAAATTCCCATAATTGGAGTGATACCTGAAGACAAATCAGTATTAAGATCATCTAATCAAGGTATTCCAATAATTCTAAATAAAAAATCTAAAGCTGGTCAAGCTTATTCAGACATGGTCGATCGTTTATTAGGAGAGTTTCGTCCTTTACGATTTATTCAAAACGATAAAAAAAACTTTATAAGACGTTTTTTAGGTAGATAAAAATATGCTTTCTCTCAATTTTTGGATTTGTCGAAAAAAACACTCAGCCAATGTTGCAAAAAAAAGACTGCAAAATATTCTTAACAAAAGCAAAAAAGAAAAAAACAACAACAAATCACCTTTATGTTATTCGTCTCAATTTAAAAATGATTTAACCAAAATTGTCTGTCAATATATGAAAAAAAATATAAAAATTATTTCTATACAACTTCAAAAAACAAAAAATAATCCCGACATATCAGAATTAAAAATTATTTTCACTAAAAATATCAAACAAAATTTCAAAAAAAATTCAATACTCACAAATTTTGATAATTAAATAAGTTAAACCAATGATTTAATATAATAAATAATTAAAATACTTATCTAAATAAGTTATGACCATAAAATATGATTCATGAAAGCTATAAATAATAAACAAAACTACATGCTCATTTTATAAATAAATAGGTCGTACCTCATCAGACTTGCATAACATACCATCATCCCATTTTTGTAAAGCCAACGGTATCATATCCCTAGCTATTGGATACAATATTTCATCTAAATATATATATGAACTATTTGAAGAAAATAACATTGAATAATTTTTCCAACCATCACCGACAAAAACACCTTCCTTTTTCAATTTGAACAAAATATCATTAATTTCTGCAATTGAAATTAACATTTCAGTATTACTACCCAACCATCTACCATTACTTTTACGTCTATAATAAGAAAAATAGAGTTTATCTGTACAAGCATAAATGGCAGTAAAAACTTGATTAACACCAAATCTTCTCCAAGCTCCTTGAGCTAATGTTGCTAAAGTAGAAATTCCTATCAATGGCAAATTAAAACCTAACGATAAACCTTGCGCTACTCCTATCCCAATACGTGTACCAACAAAACTACCTGGACCCTGAAGAAACACTAAAACATCAATTTTTTTTAATGTTATACCCGCTTGAGTTAATATACGATGAATCATTAATAATATTTTTTGAGCATGCCCACATGGGAATATTACAGATTTTTCTATAATATCATTACTCACCATTAATGCTACGGAACACATTGCAGTAGAAGTACTAAACGCTAATATTTTAATAAATATCTTTCCTTATAAGTATTAAAAAATCTAAATTTAAAACATAAAATATAACAAATTTGTGTAAAATTTAAAAATCATAATATATTAACATAATCAAACACACAACAATATAAAAACATACCTCAACCAAATAAAATATATACATATAAACAATATAAAATTTTTTAAAAAAAATAAAAATTTATAATTAATCATTGAACAATACAACACATTTATATTATCATGTAATTTTATTAAAATGATTATAAATAAATAAAAACAAAAACATTTTATGCATCCATATATAATAAATATACCTTATAGACATAATTTTATATTGGACCTATTTGCATCAATAGCCCATAAACCATGGTCTATGTTGCTTCATTCCGGACATAGTGATCATCCAGATAGTCGTTTTGATATACTAGTTACTTCTCCTCATGTAACCATAACAAGTAAAAACGGCATTACTAGAATTAAACATAAAAATAAATATCAAATAAACAGTAATCATGACCCATTTAAAATATTACAGCAGCAAATAAATTATGCTAATATTAAAACTAAAGAAAACGATAACCTGCCATTTCAGGGAGGTTTAATAGGTGTATTTGGTTATGATCTAATTAGATATTTGAAAAAATTACCTACAATAGCTAAACGAGACCTAAATTTACCTGATATGGCTATAGGATTATATCGCTGGACTATTATAACTGACCATCATTTATATGTAACAACATTAATAAGCCATGACAATCCTAAAAAAATCTTATCTTGGATAAATCAAAACAAAATATTTACTAAAAATCAAAAATTTTGTCTAAAAAGTCCATGGCTTACTAACATGAATCCCATAAAATACAAAAAAAAATTTAAAACAATACAAAAATATTTACAAAATGGAGACTGTTATCAAATTTGTCTAGCTCAACGCTTTTGTGCATCTTATACAGGAAACGAATGGATAGCCTTTCGTCATTTATTAAATCAAAACCGCTCACCATTTTCAGCTTTTATTCGTTTAACACATCATACTATATCATGTTTATCTCCAGAACGTTTTATACGTCTAAAAGGTACAAAAATAGACACTAAACCAATTAAAGGAACTATATCTAGAAATAAAAATATTAACATTGACCAAAAACAATTAATACGTCTAATAACATCACAAAAAGACAAATCAGAAAATTTAATGATTGTTGATTTATTACGCAACGATATTGGGCAAATAGCAATACCAGGTAGTGTACGAGTACCTAAGTTATTTACAATAGAAAGCTTTCCTGCAGTACATCATATGGTTAGTACTATTACAGGAATCCTTCCCAATAACCTATTCGCATCTGACATATTACGAGCGTGTTTTCCCGGAGGATCTATTACTGGTGCACCAAAAATAAGTGCAATGAGAATCATTGACATGTTAGAACCGCATCGTCGTAATGTTTGGTGTGGCAGTATTGCTTATTTAAGTTGTTGTGGAAATATGGATTCTAATATCCTCATTAGAAGTTTAATTACCGAAAAACAAAAAATATTTTGTTCAGTAGGATCTGCTATCGTTATAGACAGCGATGAACATTTAGAATATCAAGAAATGTTAGACAAAGTTTCCACTATAATTTTTCCGTTAAAATATCCCATTTATTAAAATAGTTTATTACAATTATTAAAAATTAATTTTATTAATTTAAAAAAATAAAAAATAAAATATTAACAAGTAATTACTATTAAACGTAATACAATTTTATTAATCTCATAATCTCATTAAAATTAAAAATAAATCTTCCTATAAACTACATATATAAAACTGTACATTCATTCTATTGTAGCATTAAAAACATAATTATAAAATATAATCATAAAAAATCACATATTAATTCATTTATTTCTACATCAAGATCTTGATCTTATATATTTAATAGCAACCAACTCAATACGATATTCTACCATTTTTAAAACAGTAAATTGCCATTCATTAATAATTAATACATCACCTTCCATTGGAATATGATCACATTGAGATAATAGTAAACCAGCCAAAGATACAATGTTGTCCCATTCACGCACTAAATCTTGAGTATTTAACGCCTGCTGTAATGCATGAAGATCTGTAGTACCTTTAGCTATCCATCCATCCTGTGTCACTTCTATTTCCGGTGTTTCATCTTCATCAGGAAATTCACCTGCTATAGCTTCTAATACATCTAAAGGAGTTATTAAACCTTGAATAATACCAAATTCATTAGAAACCAGAACCATACTACCCTTTGCACGACGTAATTCTTCTAATAAATTTAACACATCCAAAGTGTCTGGAACTACAATTGCTGAATTTTCTGATGCATAAGTTTTAACTTGTTCACCATTAGCTACTGCAGCTATTAAATCTTTAGCGCGCACTACACCGATTAATTGGTCTAATTCACCATTACATACAGGAAACATATTATGAGGAGTATCAATTAAAATAGTACGTAATTCTTCTATAGGACGTTGGCAATCTAACCAAGAAATTTTATTGCGTGGAGTCATTATACTACGTAAAGGACGAGCAGCCAAAGATAAAACTCCAGTTATCATATGACGTTCTTCCTCAGCAAAATATTCCGTGTGCAACGGAATAATCGGCTCTACTATATTAGAATCTGATTTAATTTCTTCACCTCCCATTAATCTCATTATAGCTTCAGCAGTACGTTCACGCATAGGTTTAGCATATTGACTTTTAATGAAATTAAAATAGGCTATTTGATTAAATAATTCAATTAAAATTGAGAATCCAATAGCAGTATATAAATAACCTTTAGGAATATAAAAACCAATACCTTCAGCAATTAAACTTAAACCTATCATTAATAAAAAACTCAAACAAAGTACTACTACCGTTTTATGTTTTTTTATAAAAACAATTAATGTACGAGAAGCTACTAACATAATAAATGTAGCAATAATCACTGCCAAGATCATTATTAATAAATGGTCTACCATACCTATAGCAGTTATTATTGCATCAAGAGAAAACACAGCATCAAAAATTACAATTTGAACTACAACTATCCATACACTAGCATGACCAGAACTACTATTATTATCATGAGGTTTATTTTCCAATCGTTCATGCAATTCAACTGTTGCTTTAAACAAAAGAAATACACCACCAAATAACAAAATCAGATCTTTACCAGATAAAACCAATGAGAAAAAATTAAATAATGGCCATGTAAAAGTTACAAACCAAGAAATTAATGATAATAAAGCAAGACGCATAACTAATGCTAAAATTAAACCAATTATTAATGCACGATCACGTTGTTGTTTGTAAGGAAGTTTATCAACTAAAATAGCAATAAAAACCAAATTATCTACACCTAAAACAATCTCCAATATTATTAAAGTTAATAACCCTATCCACACTGAAATATCCATAAAAATTTCCATGATGATCTCCATAAAACCACTGTATGCAAATTATTAATGGCATATTTTTATTTGTTTTAAAAAACAACAAAATAATTTAAAAATTTTACTAAAAAATAATCGTATAGTTCTTGTAAAAAATTAAATATTTTATTATTATGAGTACGTTTTAACATATAATATTAATATGTAATTAAACATTAATTTTACACATGTTTTATATAATTGTATCAAAGATAATAAGTCGTTAATTAACATCACAAGGTATTATTAAATTTTAATTTATAAAAATATTTTAATTTATTACAAAATCGTCTTAATTGATATCAAAATAAAGACATTACTGTATTTAATGTTACCTTATAGTACATTTTATTTATTATTATTATTCAACATTAATTGAATACGTTGCATTGTGTTCACAAAAATTAAGAAATTAATTAACAAAATTGTAAGGAGGTATATAGTGAGCATAGCTGTAATTATTAGCACTCACGGATCAACAGCCGAAAACTTATTAAAGACTACCGAAATGATTTTAGGTACCCAAGATAACGTATCTTGGGTAAATTTTTTGCCTGAAGACAATGCTGAAATACTCAAAAAAAAATTCATAAAAAATTTAGAAAATTTAAGCACTACAATAGGAGTATTATTTTTAGTTGATATGTGGGGTGGCACACCATTTAATATCGCTAATTCTATCATTGTAGGAAAAAAAAATTACGATATCATTACGGGTGTTAATATTCCAATGTTAACTGAAATTTTTATGGCTAGAAATGACGAAAATATTACCTTTTACAAATTAATCAATATTGCAATCAATAATGGCCGTGATGCAATTAAATCTACAAAAAACTTGGTACAACCAATTCATACAAAATCTTTGAATGACATAAACAACACCTCAGATGTTAATAACTTTAATAATAAGCATATGATTATTAATTTAGCTCGTATTGATGACCGATTAATCCATGGTCAAATAGTGACTCGTTGGACTAAAGAAACGAATGTATCACGTATTATTGTAGTCAGTGATGAAGTAGCAAAAGATGAAATTCGAAAAACTCTATTAACTAGAATAGCTCCTCCAGGAGTAACTGCTCATGTTGTAAGTATATCTAAAGCAATACGTGTATTTCATAATCCTAAATATGCTAAAGATCGAGTAATGTTATTATTTAATAATCCTAATGATGTACTGCGTTTAATTGAAGGAGGAGTACCTATCACTTCAGTTAACATTGGCGGTATGGCCTTTCAAGAAGGAAAAATTCAAATTAATGATGCTATTTCGGTAAATAAAGAAGATATTGATGCGTTCAAAAAACTTAATAAAATAGGTATTGATTTAGAAGTACGTAAAGTTATATCTGATTCACCATTAAAAATAATGGATTTAATAAAAAATAAAATAAATAAATAAAATTTTACTTTCAGGAAAGTTACTATGGATATTACTATACTTCAACTTATATTATTATTTATCGCTTCATCTATTATAGGAATGGGTTCCATACTTGATGAATTTCAATTTCATCGACCTTTAGTAGCTTGTCCACTAATCGGTTGTATTTTAGGAGATATAACATCAGGTATTATTGTTGGTGGTACATTAGAAATGATAGCACTCGGATGGATGAATATCGGTGCTGCAGTAGCACCCGATACTGCTCTAGCTTCTATTATTTCTACCCTCTTGGTTATTATTGGCAACCAAAGTATTGGATCAGGAATAGCATTAGCAATTCCTTTAGCTGCAGCAGGACAAGTGTTAACAATTATAGTACGGACTATTACAGTTGGTTTTCAACATGCTGCGGATGATGCAGCTAAACATGGAAATTTATTAGCTTTAAATTGGATCCATATCAGCGCTCTTATGTTACAAGCAATGCGTGTAGCCATACCAGCAATGATTATAGCAATCTCAGTAAATACTGAAACAGTACATAACTTACTTAGTTCAATACCCGAAGTAATCACTAAGGGATTAAGCATTGCTGGAGGTATAATTGTCGTTGTTGGTTATGCTATGGTGATTAATATGATGCGTACTGGATATTTAATGCCCTTTTTTTATCTAGGATTTGTTATCATAGCATTTACTAATTTTAATTTAATAGCACTAGGAGTGATTGGTGCTATTATGGCCATTCTTTATATCCAATTATCTCCACATTATAATCAAATATCAACAACAAACGAACTAACAAATAACAATAATAATTACGATAACGAATTAGATTAATTTTGGATTAAAATAATGAATAAAAATATAGATAATAATAATACTATTCAAAAAAAAATAACAATTAATGATCTAAGAGCTGTTTTTATACGTTCAAACCTCTTTCAAGGTTCATGGAATTTTGAACGCATGCAAGCCCTAGGTTTTTGTTTCTCTATCATTCCAATAATCCGTCGTTTATATCCAATAAATAATAAAAATCGCAAACAAGCTATAAAAAGACATTTAGAATTTTTTAATACCCATCCTTATGTTGCTGCACCTATAATCGGAGTAACTATTGCAATGGAGGAACAAAGAGCAAATGGATCTGCAATTGATGATGCTGCCATAAGTGGTGTAAAAATAGGTTTGATGGGTCCTTTTGCCGGAATAGGTGATCCTATTTTTTGGGGTACTGTACGCCCAATATTTGCTGCTTTAGGAGCTAGTATTGCTATGACCGGTAGTTTGTTGGGCTCGTGCGTGTTCTTTATTACATTCAATATATTAAGATTAACTACTCGTTATTTTGGAATAACTTATGGTTATCATAAAGGAATTAGCATAATTACTGATATGAGCAAAGATTTACTGAAAAAATTAACAGAGGGAGCATCAATTTTAGGATTATTCATTATGGGAGCATTAGTGAATAAATGGACTCATGTTAATATTCCATATGTTATAACTCAAATCACTGACAAAGACGGTAATAATACAGTCACTACTGTACAATCTATTTTAGATCAATTGATGCCTGGATTAGTTCCATTATTATTAACTTTAATTTCTATGTGGCTATTACGTAAAAAAATAAACGCATTATGGATTATAATAGGTTTTTTTGTACTAGGTATTTTGGGAAGTTGGATTGGTTTTTTAAGTTAATAAATCACAACACAAGGCCACCACACACGTTTAAAAGCCTGGAAATATTTTTGTTTAATGAGAAAAGAAATTTTTCGGCTTTTAAACGTGTGTGGTGGCCTTGTGATTTAACCTGACTCAATGCAATGCACAATATCAAACTTAATATAATTATACTATTTTAAGATATAATATTTTTACAACTTTAAACTTAATCTTAACTTTCTATAAAACAGAATATATTATATAATATAAATTTATAGAAAATTTATAAGGTAATTACATTAACAGCTGACGGACCTTTTTGTCCATCTTGTATTTCAAATTCTACATTTTGTCCTTCAGACAATGTCTTAAAACCATTACCTTGAATTGCAGAAAAATGAACAAACACATCCTTACTACCATCCACCGGAGTAATAAAACCAAAACCTTTAGATTCATTAAACCATTTTACTTGACCTTTTATTTTTGCCATCTTACATATTTCCTTTAGAGTATTAAAATCTCTTTATAACGAAAAATTAAATCGCATTTCTCCACACTTAATTTGAAAAACTGAAAGCACATAAGGTTTCAACAAAAAACAATATACTAATACATTCTTCTACTAACAATACTACTTCACCCACAATGACACTCATGCTGAGAAATTACACTTCAATTTATCTTATTATATTAACATATACTACAACTAAACTACTTACATATTTTACTAAATATTCACTTATTTTTTAAAACAAAACAAAATACATTAATCTTTTACCTAAGCAATTCGTCTACAAAATTGTATTATATCCTAACTACTATAACAAGTAAATTCAATAATTAACATTAAATAATAATCATTTGATTTTGTAAACCACTGAAATTAATGCCCTTCGCCTATATTCTAATACTAACACACCATACTGTCCACTATTATAAATTTATAAATATACTATAAAAAAATAAAACTTTCTATTCAAAAATTTAAAATATTTAACATAAATCTTAATCATAAAAGATAGATGTTCTATTTAAGTAAACTCCAGAACGCAATACTTCAATACGCTTATCTAGCGACGGATGACTCATGAATAATTCACTTAAAGAAGAAGAATGAGAACGACCATTAATGCAAAAAGATATTAAACTATTGGATTCTTGAGGTTCGCAACTAATCTTTAATCTTCGTAATGCTGCTATCATTTTTTCACGACCAACCAAATTAGCAGAACCAGCATCTGCATAAAACTCACGATAACGAGAAAACCATAACATAATTAAATTAGCTAAAATGCCAAATACTAACTCTAATATCATCGATATTATAAAATAAACAAACGAATTACCATGGGTATTTTTTTCATTTGCATCATCACGATGAGAAGATATAAAATTAGATATAATTTGAGCTAATGTACGTGATACAAAAATAACAAAAGTATTAATGATACCTTGAATTAAAGTCATTGTCAGCATATCTCCACTAGAAATATGACTGATTTCATGCGCAATAACTGCTTCTATTTCATCACGATTCATATTTTGTAATAAACCAGTACTTACTGCAATTAATGCTGAATGACGTCTTGCACCTGTAGCAAAAGCATTCATATTAATAGCAGGATAAATAGCTATTTGTGGAGGCACGATACCAAATTGTTGCGATTGATAACGTACAATTTGTAATAACCACCTTTCTATTTCAATACGAGGTTTATCAATTATTACACCATTCACAGAATGCAGGGCTATGGTTTTTGACATCATAAGAGAAATAATAGCACCACTAAATCCTAGTATACCAGATATAACCATCAAACCAACAACACTAGAAGATTGAATGCCACTAAAACTCATAACAATCCCAAAAACTACCATCACTGCTAAATTAGTTAACAAAAAAAGAATAATTCGAAACATAAAACATTAATTTCCTAAATCATAAATTATTTCGATAAACATTTATCACAATTCAAAAATATAAACAAAATAGTCAAATTATTTTAATTGTTGAAATATAAAAAATGCAAATTAACAAAATATCTTATATTGCTCACTTTACAATATTCATATCGGTACATTTAATTTATATTAACTAATAAACTGGTAATAAATACAAAAAAATAATGAACTACTAAATTTATATACGTAATATCAATACATATAATTTTCGTATAAATATAACTATAACAAAAAATCTAAAACATGGCATACAAATATATCTGTATATATAAATACTATTACAAAATAAAACATTATACGTAATATATGTCAAAACTTATACTTAACTGATAATTAATTACAAAAATGTTACATTATCTAAAAGATAAACATACATATCTATTACAATAAACAATTTTGCTGGAATATTTTTCATGATCTTGTAATATTTGTTCTTAAGCTTTAGTAAAAAATACAATATATTTAACTCAACAAAATATTATAACTAATGATTATGTAACAAAAGTTTAACAATTAAACTTCATGATATTAATCACAATATCATATACACAACACAATAACATCACACATAAATTAACAATTAATACTAAAATATATAACAAAAAACAATGAAAACGTAAAATATTACCATGTCACAATATAATATTATAACTCACTTAATAACAATAGACAATACTAATAAACAGTACAAAAATAAAAAATTAAATAACAAACACTATTATATTAAACTCAATACAAAAATCATTATTTACAACAAATAAACAATCAACAAACTTCCTAATTATTAAAATTAATCAAACATCAACAAAAAATTTATGTTCTACAAGAATAAAAATCACTTAAATGCAGTAAAATAAATATTGAATTTAATATTATGTTAATAGTAATACAATATTAAATAATAATAATTATTTATTAAAACCCGTACAAATATTCCAGGAACGCCCATCACGTTCTAACATAGTAAACGAATCAACAGGACCCCATGTGCCTGCTTGATATGTTAATAACGGAACGTCTTTTTTATCTTTCCAAGATGATACTACAGTATCAACCCATCGCCAAGCATTTTCAACCTCATCACGACGAACAAACAAAACTCGTATACCACACATCATTTCTAATAATAATCTCTCATAAGCATCAATTATACGTTTACATTGAAAATTCTTAATAAAATTCGAATCTAACTTAACAACCTGTAAATCATATTGATGGCCTAATCCAGGTTTTTTACTAAGAACTTGAATATCCATGCCCTCATCGGGTTGTAATCTAATAGTTAATTTATTTTTAGATAATATTGCATGAGAATTGCGAAATAAATTAATAGAAGGACGTTTAAAATATACCACAATTTCAGAATATTTGGTAGCTAAACGTTTTCCCGTACGCAAATAAAAGGGTACACCAAACCACCTCCAATTATCAATATTTACCTTAATAGAAACAAAAGTTTCCGTACAACTAATTTTATTTGCTCCAATTTCTTCTAAATAACCAGGAACACTTTTACCTTTTATAAAACCAGATGTATACTGACCACGTACTATAGATGTATATACACTATCATCATTTATCACACGTAATGCTTGCAAAATTTTTACTTTTTCGTCCCTAATACAATCAGCATTTAAATTAGACGGTGGAGACATTGCAACAATAGTTAAAATTTGCAATAAATGACTTTGAATCATATCTCGCATTTGTCCAATTTTATCAAAATACCCCCAACGACCTTCAATACCTATTTCCTCTGCAACGGTAATTTGTACGTGATCTATAGTACGATGATCCCAATTAGAAATAAATAAAGAATTAGCAAAACGTAATGCTAATAAATTTAAAATTGTTTCTTTACCTAAATAATGATCAATGCGATAAATTTGATCTTCATTAAAATATTTAGCTACTTGATTATTAATCTCACGAGCAGAAACTAAATCGGTACCCACCGGTTTTTCCATGACTACACGATTAAATTCTTGATTTAAATTAATGAAATTTAATCCTTTACAAATAGCAGCAAACGTGGTTGGAGGCATAGCAAAATAATATATATTAATTTGTGTCTGCAAGGATAATTTATTTATTAAAACATTAAATAATTCAGTATGATTGACATCTAAATTACAAAAATCAAATCTTTTGCTAAATTTTTTCCATACCTGTTCATCAACAGATTCCTTTATGAACGTTTCCAATGATTTACGAACAACAACCTCAATATACATCTGTGTGTTCCAATTTGCACGTCCTACAGCAATTATTTTTGTTAAAGAATGTATAACCTCCATTTTTTCAAGATAATATAGTGATGGTAATAATTTTCTACGTACTAAATCTCCTTTAGCACCAAAAATAATAAAATTACAAGCCTGTGCTACTATAGACTGCTTTACCATATATTTTACCTCATTAGAAAAAACAACACTCTTAACCTACACATCATAATTTAAAAAAATTAATAACTATAAACATTCGTAATTATCATTTATTATAGAAGTAATTAAATGTATTATTTGCAAATATAATAACATAATTTATTTATAAAAAATTACTATTTGTTAATTACACAAATGTTTGATAAGATAAAATATATTTTTATCCTACATATTTAAATAAACTATGCAACAAACATCACTACAAAATAAATACTAAACAAATAAATTAAAAAAATATAATATATTCAAATCATAAAAATCAATTAAATAAAAATTATAAAACAAACAAACCACAATATCATCTATCTAAAAATAGATGCAGCAAAGCTAACATATATTTTTTAAATATATTTCATACTGCTAATAATACAACACTAACAAAATTATAGTGTATAAATAATTAAAAAAATCACTAAAATAATAACAAAATAAATCATTAATATAAAATTATTATACTAATCCCAATGAAAAACAATACTTCATATAAAAACATAATTTACTTAAATATTCTTATAAATATAAAAAATTTTCTAAATAACTAAAAATACAAAAAAACAAAATGATAAAATTAAAAATATTTTTTTCTTAACACGTTCAAAAAATATCTTAATAGCTAAAAACTTTCATTTAATATTAATAAACCAAGTATGAATAAAACATATAATAAATAAATATTATAAATATTTAATAATTACTAAATAATACATTCTGAACAATATCTTGTATCAAAACAATAAAAAATATAATTAAAAATAAAAATTATTAAAAACACACATAAAATCATAATTCATAAATATCTATCAAAATAAAAGTTAATAACCAAAATGTAAAAAAAATTTGATAATACTTTTAAACATAAAATTATACAAACAAAACACAGCACGACATTATAAAAAACCAAAATACTAAAATACTTTATCATCTATAATGAATTAAAATTACCAATAAAAACAATATCATAAATTAACAAAAATAACGATATATTAAAAAATAATGTTAATAACAGATAAATAAAACTACTATTAAATAATTTATTGCATTTAATACATACTAAATCATTACATATAAAGTCATTAATTTATTAAATACAATTAAATATTTTTATATTATAAAAAACAAAATAAACAATATATATTATTTAAAATTTATTATTTTTATAAAATTCATAACTAAAACAACAATCATATAATAATAAGTATTAATATTAATATAAATTTAATCAGCTAATTAAATTGCAATTGAGGCAATATTTGTTCGACTTTAGCTAAATATACAACACGAGCAGATCCATTTAAACTACCATAATGTAATAATTTAATAGTCAATGGATTTACAGCACGTTTATTTATCCAAATTTCAAAATGCAAATGCGGGCCCGTGGTTCTACCAGTATTACCAGATAAAGCAATATAATCTCCTTTCCTTACTTTTTGTCCAATTTTAACTAAATTTTTTTTAAGATGCATATAACGAGTGACACATTCACAACCATGCCGAATCGCTATATAATTACCTGTCGTAACACCCCCATACTTACTAATTACCACTTCACCATCACCGACAGTTATAACTGGAGTGCCTATTGGTACAGCAAAATCTACTCCACGATGCGGAGAAATATGCCCAGTAACCGGATTTAACCTCTTCATATTAAAAGTAGAAGAAACGCGAAACTTTTCTTTAATAGGATACCGAATAAAAATGCCACAAAAACGTATTGCATCAAGATTATAAAAATTTCCATCATCAGCTCTAAATGCATAATAATCCTTACCACCAGTGCATAATCGCATACCCAATAAAACACTATAATTTTTTTTTTTTTCAAAACGTTTACGTGACATAAGTACTAAAAATCTATCACCTTGATGTAAATTATATACATCCAACTGCCACTGTAAAGCTTGAGTAATTACACTAACATCATGTTCAGTAAACCCAGATTCTCGCATACTAGAAATAAAATTACCATCTCCTTTAATAAAAATAATCTTTTTATACCAAATATCCGATGATCTATTAATAGATTGTTTAAATGACAAATTAATAGAATAATCATAAACATTTGTTATCTGAAAAAACATACACATTAACAAATTGTGTATTAATTCTTTTATAAAAAATTTTACATAAAACATAAAAAAATGTTTAATTTTATAAAATAATACAGGACTAAAACGTAGAAATATCATGGATTCTACAATCTTACTATTAAAATATTGTATACCGTTATACTGCTTAAATTTAATCGTTGTATTCATATAAAAACAACTACTTTTATACAAGCTATATTTATAAAAGTTATTCACTATATATGGCAATTGACAAGGTGTTTTTTGTTTAAAAAAAACAAAACAATTATCAAAATAGAAATCAAAAAATAAACAACAACATAATTTCCAAAAAATTACGACTGGAATTAAAATAAATAATAATAGTAAAATAATACGCTGTAATTTAAAAAAATAACTAAACATCAGAAAACAAAAAAAATAAATACACAATAATTACTATTTTTTTCCTCCACATATACAACATAAATAAATCAAACACCTTATATTTCATATTTACTTACAAACAATTAATTTACAATAAAACAAATTAAAAAACCAACAACACACAACAAACACCAAATTATATCCAATACATTACCAATAAACAATAAATAACAAATTAATTTTGTACATCACATATTAAAAACAACAAATACATATTATAAGTTACAATTAATCATATACTTACTTTATAAAATATAAATTAAATACTTAATTACCATAATCAAAACTAAAAAAAATCTAATATAACATTCGCAATACATCTATCAAAATGCTACAAAATAATTAAAAATATTATTATTTTTGATAATCATGTAAATTTTCATAAAAATTACACTCTATATTTTATCATATAACATAAACAATACTCACATACATTATGTACATAATACACAACAAAATACAAAAAATAAAATTTAAAAAATATCTTAAACAATTTTAATAAATCAACCAACAAATAATACTTATATAAAATTCATGCCAAAAAAAATTAATAAATAATTTAAATATTCCTAAAAAATATAGAATTAAAATTTCTAACATATCAAAATCATTAATACAACACACTTCTAATAACACAAGCATAAAAAAATAACACAAACAAAACATAAACCTATGTTTTTACTTCCATGAAATGCAATTACAAAATCATAATGATATGAACAAATGACCAACTAATAAATAACACAATCAAAACACTTTACACATGTAAAATACTTAACATATCAATTTACAGTAATAGATAATTCATTTAAAACTTCAATGTTACTTGAACTAGGCGCTCGAATCATTAAATCAGATGACATCGTTGTCTTCGGAAAAGCTATTACATCACGAATACTATCTACTCCAGTTAATAACATTACTAAACGATCTAATCCAAAAGCTAAACCTGCATGAGGAGGAGCTCCATATTTTAAAGCATCCAGCAAACAACCAAATCTTTCATATTGTTCATTATCACTAATACCTAAAATAGAAAAAATTATTCGTTGCATGTCAAAACAATTAATACGCACAGAACCACTACCTACTTCATAACCGTTAATCACCATATCATAAGAATTTGCAATAGATAAAAGAGGATTTGACACTAATGTATGTAAATCAATATCCTTAGGAGCAGTAAATAAATGATGCATCGTTGTAATATTACCCCTACTATCCTTTTGAAACATTGGAAAATCTACTACCCATAAAGGCGCCCAACTACTATTTTTTATCAAATTCAAATCTGAACCCAATTTAATTCTCAATCCACCTAACGCATCAGTGACTGACTTATAATATCCCGCTACCACAAAAAGCATGTCACCATATACAGCACCACTTCTAACCAAGATAGAATTAATAACTGAAGGAGGCAACACATTAAAAACAGAATTTTTAATATCTTTAATACTACCATTACACTTATCAACCTGCATATAAAATAATTTTTCAATACCATAACTTTTAATATATTTAACATAATTTTCAATTTGAAATTTAGTTAATATCATCCCTCTAGGGATTTTTAGTAACGCTATTCGTTTATTATTATCAATTGAATCTAAAAAAAAATTTAATTTTACTTGTTTTACCAAATCAATTATATCAACAATTTCGATAGGTATACGCATATCAGGTTTATCAGTACCAAATCTACGTATAACCTCATCATAAGTAAATTGTGGGAAAATATTTAAATTTACTCCTATAATTTTACACCATAATTTTCGTATTAAAATTTCCATCAATTCACGCACCTGAGGAGCAGTCATAAAAGAAGTCTCTACATCAATTTGGGTAAACTCCGGCTGACGATCAGCTCGTAAATCTTCATCGCGAAAACATTTCGCAATCTGATAATAACGATCAAAACCTGAAATCATTAATAATTGCTTAAACAATTGAGGAGATTGAGGTAAAGCATAAAACTTACCTTTATGGATTCTACTTGGTATAATATAATCGCGCGCACCTTCTAATGTCAAATGTGTCAACAAAGGAGTTTCAATATCTAAAAATTTTTCTTTTTGCATGAAATCTCTAATAAAACTAACAACATTAGAACGAACCTTTAATCGTTCCATCATAATTGGACGACGCAAATCAAGATAACGATATTTCAATCGCTGTTCTTCAGTGTTGTTTTGATTAAAATCTAATGGCAAAGATTCAGAACGATTTAAAATCGTTAATGTTTTAGCTAATACTTCAATTTTATCATTGATCATGTCTTGAATATGAATACAAACTCCTGGACGCATTTGTACTATACCAACTAATTGCAAACAAAATTCATTACGTAATTCATTAGCAATAACAAATGCTTCCCTATTTTTTGCATTAAATACTATTTGTATAGACCCTTCACAATCGCGCATATCAATAAAAATTACACTACCAAGATTACGATATTTACTAACCCATCCACATAATGTCACCTCTAATCCAATATGTGATAAATTTACTTGTCCACAATACATAGTACGCATATACTATTTTACCTAAACTTTATAATTCAACTAATTATTACGATGATAACAACGATAAGAATTATTAACAATTAATTATATACAAAACAAAAAACAAAAAATACATTAAACATAATTCAAGTAAAAAATATTTTTTTAAAAATATAAAAATCAAAAAAAACAACACGCATCTTGTTATTATATAACGATCTGCCAAAATATTTTTAATAAAATTTTATTAAAATTTAATATATTACAAATATACAATATAAACAATATTAGATAATTATCACTGCAATATTAAACTTATAATATAAATACTTAATTACAAACATTTTACAATACATGTTAAATGTAGTATATCATATATAACATATGTACATTAAGATATCATTAATACGTATTAATAATATCCATCTATCATCATCTTAATAAAATAAAAATAAATGATTTCTTCTTGATACCATCATAATAATTTATATCATTAAATATTGTTATGTAAAATATAAAAATCAAAAATAATAATTTTAACCATTCAATATTATAATTTCGCAAATTATAACATTACACAATCAACATATATATGAACATTCAATTATTCCTTATAAAAAAAATAAAACAAACTTTCATTTATGCACATATTCCAATAAAATATAATGCTAACGTACAACAATCAGCTAAACAAAAATTTGGTGATTATCAAATTAATGGAATCATGGCTATAGCAAAACAATTAAATACACATCCTTACAAACTTGCAACAAAAATCGCCAATCTACTTAAATTAAACGATATAGCATATAAAATAGAAATTGCTAAGCCTGGCTTTATTAATATTTTTTTAAAACCAAAATGGATAGCACAACAAATCAATGAAATATTATCTACATCTAAATTAGGTATATCCTCTGTAATTCCTCAAACTATTATAATTGACTATTCTTCTCCTAATATGGCAAAAAAAATGCATATCGGACATTTACGCTCTACGATCATAGGAGATTCAACAGCACGCACTCTATCTTTTCTAGGTCACAATATCATTCGTGTTAACCATATAGGAGACTGGGGAACTCAATTTGGCATGATCATTGCTTATATAAAACAAAAAAAATATAACAATAATATTTATCAAGAAATTAATATTGATAAATTAGAAGAATTTTATACAAAAGCTAAAGCAAAGTATGATAAAGACCTCTGTTTTGCAAAAACAGCACGTAATTATGTTGTAAAATTGCAAAATGGAGATAAAAATATTCGTGAAATATGGAAAAAAATAATAGATGTCACGCTTCAAGAAAATCAAAAAATATACAAACGTTTAAATGTTACTTTAACAAATGATCACATTATGGGTGAAAGCGCCTATCATAATATGATACCTAAAATCATAACAGACTTAAAAAATAAAAAATTAGCAACAATAAATTCCGGAGCTACCGTCGTCTATCTTGATAATTTAAAAAACAAAAAAGGAAAAAAAATGGGGGTAATCATTCAAAAAAAAGATGGATCTTATTTATACACTACAACTGACCTTGCTTGTGTAAAATATCGCTCTGAAACACTTAAAGCAGACAGAATAATATATTATATTGATTACCGCCAACATCAACATCTTAACCAAGTGTGGAATATAGCACAAAAAGCCGGATATATACATACACATGTATCTTTAGAATATCATGCATTTGGTATGATTCTGGATAAAAATAAACAACCATTTAAAACTAGATCAGGAAAAACTATAAAACTTACAGAATTACTGGATGAAGGTTTTAAAAGGGCTCAGAATTTAATATCAAATAAAAAACTTAATATGAATTCAACGAATTCAAAAAAATTAGCACACATCATCAGTATTGGTGCAATTAAATATGCTGATTTATCAAAAAATCGCTTAACAGATTACATATTTGACTGGAATAAAATGTTAAATTTCGAAGGAAATACTGCACCATACATACAATATGCATTTACTCGTATTACTTCCATACTAGAAAATAGTAAAGAAAATAAAAAATGTTTAATTAAAGAAATAGAATTAAAAAATAAACAAGAAATACTATTAGCTCTTTATATTCTTCGTTTCGAAGAAACTATTATTACAGTAGCAAAAAAAGGAATACCACATATATTATGTGATTACCTTTATAAATTAGCAACAATATTTTCTTCATTCTATGAATGCTGTCCTATTTTAAAAATAAAAGACAAAACTATACGCCATAGTAGATTACAACTATCAATTCTTACCGCGAAAATTTTAAAACAAGGATTAAACTTATTAGGTATTGAAATAACAGAAAAAATGTAGAACATATTTCTAAATTACAACATATCACTTGATAAGACATAAATACATATCATAACAAAATAAACAATTCACTATTTGTTTTTAATCCATGATAATAAGATAGGACGAATAAAATCTTTTAATCTAACTCCAACTAACCATAACGTAACAAAATATGTTATAATAGATATTAATATCACTCCAATTAAACGAACAAATTTATATAACGTGCTACCGTACATCCAATCAATAAATATCAAGCATAATATAACAAGTACCAATAACATCATTCCTAATGCTAAGAATATTTGAAAAAAAAACTTCAACCATCCGGGTCGTGGATAAAATAACCTTCTTTTACGCAATTGCCAATATAACAATCCTGCATGACAACATGCACCTAATCCAATTGCTAAAGATAAACCAACATGCTTTAAAGGCCCGATAAAAATTATATTCATACATTGTGTTACAACAAGAACAATAAAAGCTACATGCACTGTACTTTTTATATTATAAGATGAATAAAATGCTGATGATAATACCTTTACCAAGATTAAACTAACTAAACCTATAGAATACGCTATTAACGCATATTGCGTCATAAGTACATCATAAGTAGAAAATCCACCATGCCGAAATAATACCGTAACCAATGGTTTTGCTAAAACACACAACAAAACAGCACTAGGCAACGATAATATAAAACACACCCTTAACCCCCAATCTATCAAACAAGAATACTCGTAAAAATTTTTATCAGAAAACGATCGTGAAAGTAATGGTAATAAAATAGTGCTTAAAGAAATACCAAAAATACCTGTAGGTAACTCCATAAGCCGCTCAGCATAATACATCCAAGATATAGATCCAGACACTAAAAAAGAAGAAAAAACAGTATTAATAATCAAAGATATTTGATTACTAGATACTGCAAGAACAGCAATGCCCATGGATTTTAACACTCTCAATACACCAACATCAAAAAAATCTAAATGAGGTATAGTTAACATGCCTATCTTGTTTAAAGATGGTAATTGACAAATCAACTGTAATATACCGCCTAATATTACTGACCAAGCTAATGCCATAATAGGAGGTTGAAACCAAAAATTAGCGCATACCGCAAAAGTAATCATACTAATATTAAGCAACATAGGAGTAAGAGCAGGTAAAAAAAAATTATTCCAAGTATTAAGAATTGAACTTATTAAAGATGATAATGAAATAAAAAAAATATAAGGAAATATTACTCTAACTAAATTAGTAGCTAAAACAAATTTCTCTTGAATATCAATAAACCCGGGAGCAAATATACTAACTAACCATGGAGCTGCAAAACATCCAAATAAAACAACTATCACTAATAATAATATTAATAATCCAGAAATACAGGCAATAAAAGTACGAGTAACTAAATTTTCTTTTCGCTCTTTATATTCTACCAAAATCGGTATAAAAGCTTGAGAAAAAGCACCTTCAGCAAAAATTTTACGTAAAAAATTAGGTAACTTGAAAGCAATAAAAAAAGCATCAGTTACCATCCCAATACCAAATATTCTCGCAATAAGAATATCACGAATAAAACCTAACATACGAGATAACATCGTGATAACACTAATAATAAACAATGATTTTAAAACATTCATAATTTATTAATCAAGCTATAAGCCCCATTATTTTATTAATAAATAAAACTTCTATTATGTATCATTGAATACCAAATCCATACAATTTAAAATAAACAGATAATAATCACATACAAAGCATATATAATAAATAATTAACTAAACACATTAATCATTGAAATATAAATACAATAAAATATCTAATACTAAAATATAAAAAAATAAAATACATCATAAAACATGATCCCTTCTTACTACCAAAATTTAATATAAATGATAATTTCATAATAATTATTACCACAACTTCACAATTAAAATAATGTGTGATACAACATTAAAATATATATTACTTTTACAATACTTCAAATAAATCATCTTAATAATTATAAACATATAGTATTTAACACAATATATTTCATTAAATACACACAATACTGCTGTTGTTAAAGAAAATTACCTAAGATCTTAAAAACTTTAAATTTTCATATAGATCAATTAATAGCTAAAAAAATTATTAAATATAAATAAAAATACATTTAAATTTACCATACCACATCATTAAATGTATTATAATATAATTAAATGTTATTACCTTATAAAAAAGTTAATAAAAATTAACGAATAATTATTTGCTATAATATAACATCAAAATAGTTATACTTTAATAAAATATTTATACTAAGATTTAATGGTGAAGTATGTTTTCAGTATCACAAGCTAGGAGCTTGAGAAAATATTTTTTAATTATGGATAATATGTTAGTAGTTATGGGATTCTATATTGTATTTCCATTTATTTCTATTTACTTTATAGAACAATTAGGTTGGACAGCATTAACAGTAGGAATAGCTTTAGGTTTACGTCAACTCATCCAACAAGGATTAGGCATTTTTAGTGGAGCATGTGCAGATAAATTAGGTGCAAAACCCATGATTGTTTCTGGCATGTTAATGCGTGCTATAGGATTCATTATTATGAGCATAGCAAATACACCATGGCTATTATGGCTTGCATGTATTCTTTCTGCATTAGGTGGTACACTATTTGACCCACCACGCACGGCATTAATTATGAAACTTATTCGACCTTGGGAACGTGGACGATTTTACTCATTATTAATGTTAGAAGATAGTGTATGCGCCATAGTAGGAACATCAATAGGTAGTTGGTTATTAAAGTACAATTTTAAACTAGTTTGTTTAACAGGAGCAATTTTATTTATCATAGCAGCTATTTTTAATGCTTGGCAATTACCTGCATATCGTGTTTCCACGATAAATGATTCTCTGTTAGAAGGTATAAAAAAAGTACTGCGTGATCATAGATTCGTCACCTATGTCTTAACTTTAACAGGATACTATATGTTATCTATTCAAGTAATGCTAATGTTACCTATTAGAATAAACGAAATAGCAGGACAACCATCTGCTGTAAAATGGATGTATGCTATTGAGGCAACACTATCTTTATTACTACTTTATCCTATTTCATGTTGGAGTGAAAAAAGATTTAAATTAGAAACAAGATTAATGACTGGTTTAACTATAATGTTAATTAGTTTATTTCCTATAGGATTAATTCAAAATCTACGTACCTTATTATCATTAATTAGTTTGTTTTATATAGGATCAATCATTGCTGAACCTGCACGCGAAACATTAGGAGCATCTCTTGTTGATCATAAAGCTCGTAGTAGTTATATGGGATTTAGTAGATTAGGACTTGCATTAGGTGGTGTTATAGGATATAGCGGAAGTGGATGGTTATATGATATTGGTAACAAACTAAATATTCCTGAGTTACCTTGGTGTATGCTTGGATTTATTGGAATGATTACGTTATTTGGATTATACTACCAATTTCAAAATCATAAAATCAAAACCTCAATTTATAACAAAAATAAATAACAACATGCAAAATAAAAAACATTAGTTATTATTTTCATTACGTAAAATAATTAATTAATAATTCAAATAAAAATGACAATTTTATTTAAATTTTATTAATTTTAAAATTATTTATTTTATATTGTTTGAATTTTTATTCATTCATATTTAATACACGAAATATATGAATAATAAATAAATTCAAAAAATATAATTATAATATTTAATTATTTTTAATATACATTATTATACAACATAAAAACATAAAAATATTCACCATGAAGGCGACTTGACTAAAAAATATTAAAAACCTACAATATAGACACTGCTCATGCATTCTGTATAATTAATCGGTGAGATGTCCGAGTGGATTAAGGAGCGCGCCTGGAAAGCGTGTGTACACGATAATCCGTGTATCAAGGGTTCGAATCCCTTTCTCACCATAACTAGTTGCTTTATGTAACATTTTTCTAATATTTTTATGAAAAATATTAAATAATATAAACGATAATAATATCTTATATATTTTACACAATCTATTAAACTAAATAAAGGAGAGAAAGGGATTCGAACCCTTGAAAAGAATTTAAACCTTAACAATTTTCGAAATTGCTCCGTTTAACCACTCCGGCATCTCTCCATATTATAATTACAATATTTAAAACATTACCGCCATTAAAAAATAACATAACCTTTACTAAAATTAACATTCAAAATATGTATATATATACATATTCTTATAATTAATCTATCATACAACTATATATTTTACTGTATCATAAAAATATGGTAATTAATATACATCTTACAAAACTTCCATATTTAAAAAATTTGACATGACTGCACAATAACATATATCATGTGCTTAATTATTCCTCTGTAGTTCAGTTGGTAGAACGGCGGACTGTTAATCCGTACGTCACTGGTTCGAGTCCAGTCAGAGGAGCTGCTTTCAAACTAACTAAAACAAATAAAAATATATTTTAAATAATATTAATTATAAAATATTCATCAACGTTACTACCTGATAGTAAAATAATTCTATATTTAACGTATTTATTTACAATTAGTTTTTTATTTTTTCATAAAAAATTCATATAAACAAAACAAAAACATAAAATAACAGTGATCAATGAATCAATATACATATATTAACTAATTATTTTTTTTATTTAAAATAAAATACTATGAAAATAATAAATTAATAAATTTCATAATAATTAATATAAAATGAATAACATAAAACAACTAACAATCTAATTCTAGACTAAATTAATCTATTAAAAATTAAAAACAATTATAAGCTTTAAACATACTCACATAAATTAAAAGTTAATCATATTGTTTAATACCAGCTTGATGTAAATCATGCATATTAATTGCTCCCACCAATAAACCATCAATATCAACAACAGGAGCTGCTGTAATTTTATATTTATGCAAAATTTCTACAGCATTCTTGGCTCGTAAACTGTCTAACAATTGATAACCCGGAGAAGTCATTGCTTTAAAAATAGGATCATCTAAAGATCTACCTTGTACTAACCAACGACGTAAATCACCATCAGTAAACACACCTATTACATAACCATGAACATCACATACAGCAGTTAATCCTAAACCAGTACGACTTAACTCAAACATAGCATCCATCACTGTTACTTGACAAGATACTTTGGCAACTTGATCTCCACTACGCATAACATGATGAACTCTACTTAACAACTGCACGCCTAACGTACCCCCCGGATGAGATCTAGCAAATTGCTCTATACTAAAACCTCGTTGACGCATCAAAGTCATAGCTATTGCATCACCCATTATTAATGTATTAACAGCACTTGAAGTAGGCGCTAATTCCATAGGACAAGCTTCTCTTTCAATACATATATTTAATACACATACAGCTGACTTAGCTAAAGGAGATGTAATATTTCCTGTCAGTGCTATTACTGGAATAGAACTTTCCGTTAACAATGGCATTAAAGTATCAAACTCACTTACTCTACCAGAATATGAAATAAATATTACTACATCTTGATTGCCAATCATACCTAAATCACCATGTAATGCCTCTGCAGGATGAACAAAAAAAGAAGGAGTACCAGTACTCGCTAAAGATGCTGCAATTTTTTTACCAATATGTCCAGATTTTCCTATTCCAGAAACAATTACTTTACCAATACAATTTAAAATTATTTTACAAGCAACCACCAAACTATTATCTAAACGACACAACATACGTTGTGCTTCAGCAATTTCAATTGCCATAGTTTCTTTAGCATACGCTAATAATTGTTCGTCGTTAACACTTTTATCCATGCAAAATCACGCAGCCGACCTTTATTTTACTTATTAAAAAAATCCAAAACAACTTAATAAACAACATTCTAATACTTAAAATACCGATTAATAAACTACCATCACATATTGAAATATTTAAAATTGTCTTTATTAATAAAATTAATCACATTCTAATATACTCTTAAAAATATTTAAGAAATATTTAAAAAAAATTATTATTTCAACAACTATATATAGTATTTAATATTAACGAACAAACAATCAAAAAAATAAAAATAAAACAATTAACAATTTTTATTACATTAAAACTTAATTTATTAAAAATAATATCCTAAAACGATTAATATACAATTAATTACAAAACACCAAATAATATATATAACCAATGCAATAATTAATCATATTTAATCTACAAAAAAAATAAAACATTAATACCTTATTGTAATATTAACTAAAAATTTAAATACCATTTTATATTACATATCATTAATTAAATAGAACAAAGTTTTATAAAAAAATCTATAATGTTTTTTTAATTTCTCCAAACGATTGTATTTTCTTAGATAACTCCCGTCTTTCTTTAGATAATTCAGCATTTTTAATGATATAATCGTCTATACGATCCTCATAATCAATGCGCATATTAGCAATAATTGCTTTAATATCTTCAATAGAGGCACCAGAACTAATATAATCACTTAAATTACCTAACAATAAAATTCTTTTTTGATTATCACGAATTTTTCGTTCATTATCAGCTATTTCTCTATAAAGTTTATTTTTACGACGAAACATACGCACAAACTCCAACACATCGTAAAATGAAGACTTCATTTGCTCCATTTTTTCACCCTTACGTAATTCATTTTATTTGCACTATGTATCATGCATCAATTACTTCAATAATCTACCAGAACATCATTTTCTTTCACAAAAAAAATAAATATTTTAAATACATTACAACAATTTATAAAAAAAGAAATATATCTTAAAATAAAATTAATTAAAACTAAACAATAATTTATGTACAATTATATATAATTATTTAATCACAAAACATAAAACAAATAATAATATCTTATAAATAAATTACAATTAGTAAAATATGAAAAAACACATTGCACAACCAACTTTTCTTATATGTGATTACGAAACATTTGGCAAAAACCCAGCATTAGATAAACCAGTACAATTCGCGGCAATTAGAACCGATTATTACTTCAATCCTGTAGAAAAACCTACAATACTTTTCTGTCGTCCTTCAGACGATTATTTACCAGAACCGGAAGCTGTATTGCTCAATGAAATTACTCCTCAACAAGCATTACAAAAAGGAATAACAGAAGCTGAATTTACAAAAAAAATTCATAAAATTTTAAATAAACCAAATACTTGCATTCTCGGTTACAATAATATTAAATTTGATGACGAAATACACCGTAATATTTTTTATAGAAATTTTTATGACCCTTATGGATGGAGTTGGAAACATGGTAATTCAAGATGGGATCTACTGAACGTAATGCATGCTTGCTATGCATTACGCCCAGAAGGTATACAATGGCCTATAAATGAACAAGGATTTCCTAGTTTCAAATTAGAAAATTTAACAGATAATAATGGGATTACACACATTAATTCTCATGATGCTATGAATGATGTTTATGCCACCTTAGAATTAGCAAAATTAATACAAAAAATACAACCAAAATTATTTAACTATCTATATGAACATCGTACAAAACAACAAATAAAAAAAATAATAAATATTTCAAAAATGAAACCATTAATACACGTTTCTAATATATTGAATTTTAACAAAAAAAACATAAACTACATTATACCAATAATATGGCATCCTAAAAATTCAAATATTTTAATTGCTTACAATGTTAATAGTAATATAGAGACTTTATTAAATTGGAATATCAACACATTACATGAACAACTATCTTTAAATAATACATATCCAAAGCAAACAGAAAAAAACAACACATTCAATTTAATACATATAAACAGATGTCCTATTTTGGTTCCATTTAATGCATTAAGAACATCAGACATTATAAGATTACAACTAAACCCCAATACTTGCTTAAAAAAAGCAGCAATACTAAAAAATAATCAACAAAACATATACAAAAAAATATCTCTATTATATTCTAATACCAACTATACCATTCCATCCATATCAGATCATGTAGATAACAAAATATACGATAATTTTTTTACAACATCTGATCTTGTAACCATGAAGACCGTACATTCTACTCCCCCACGAAAATTATCAAAATTAAAAATTAATTTTATTGATAACCGCTTAAAATCATTATTATTCTATTATAAAGCACGCAATTTTCCCAATACATTGAATCAAACTGAACATAATAATTGGAAAAAATACAAAAAAAAAATCTTCAATGTATCAAAGTTATCAATATATACCTGTAAATTACAAATACTACTTTGCATACACAGAAAAAACAAAACAAAAATAAACATCTTAAATTCACTGATGGAATATTTAAAAAAAATTACCAACCTATAAAAATAAACTAAAATTACTCAATAACAACATAACAATTTCAAGAATCAACAATTACATAACATATTAAACAATTAAATAACATAAAAATAAATAAAACTAAAATGCATTATATAATACAAATCTACCCTACCTGATATATTAAGTCTGATTTAAAAATCACAATATTGACTTTAATAGCCAATTACAGTTTAGTATACTAATCAATGAAGTAACTATCAAAATCAAACATGGTAACTAAATTTTTATGAATTACAAAACACACTTTCTAAAATATTTTTAAATATTTATTATAAAAATGAACTTTATCATAATATCTTCTAAAAAAAATTACATATATTATATTATGTTCAGGATTTTTGTTTTATTAAGGAACTTATATAAGGAAACGATCCGATGTCAGATAGATCAAGATTAAGAATTGCAATACAAAAATCTGGAAGATTAAGTAAAGAATCACAAGAACTATTGGAACAATGTGGAATAAAAATCAACTTACAACAACAACGACTATTAGCATTTGCAGAAAATATGACAATTGATATCATGCGAGTCAGAGATGATGATATTCCCGGATTAGTAATAGATGGTGTAGTTGATTTAGGTATTATTGGGGAAAATGTTTTAGAAGAAGAACTACTAAACAGACAAGCACAAGGAAACAATCCCAACTATTTTACGCTACGTAGATTAGATTTTGGTAATTGTAGATTATCTATAGCTATACCACTGGATGCCCCATGGAATGGAACCAACTGTTTACAAAATAAACGTATAGCTACATCATATCCACATTTACTAAAACAATATCTGGATAAATTAAAAATTAATTTTAAATCATGTTTATTAAATGGTTCAGTAGAAGTTGCTCCACGCGCTGGATTATCAGATGCTATTTGTGACCTAGTATCTACTGGAGCAACCTTAGAAGCTAATGGTTTACGTGAAGTAGAAGTTATTTATCGTTCTAAAGCATGCCTTATTCAAAGATTTGAAAAACTATCAGCAATCAAACAATCACTAGTAGATAAATTAATGATTCGTATTCAAGGAGTAATTCAAGCAAGAGAATCTAAATATATAATGTTACATGCACCAACTGAAAAATTAAAAGAAATTATTGACTTATTACCTGGAGCAGAAAGTCCTACTGTCCTACCATTAGCAGGTAACCAACAGAGAGTGGCAATATATATGGTTAGTAATGAAAATCTATTTTGGGAAACTATGGAAAATTTGAAAAATCTTGGTGCTAGCTCAATCCTAGTACTACCAATAGAAAAAATGATGGAATAAATAACATGAAAAATAATTCATTTCCAGAAATAATATTTTGGCATAAATGTTGTAATAAAAAAAAAACAACATTATTAACTAGACCATCTATAATAAATACAAAACATATTACTATAGATGTACAAAATATACTAAAAAAAGTTGAATTAAATGGAGATTCTGCACTCAAATCACTAACTCTACAATTTGATCATACTGAAATAAAACAATTTAGAGTCACACATACAACTATAAAACAAGCACAAAACAAAATATCTAAAAAATTTAAAGAAGAAATAAAAATAGCAAAAAAAAATATTACTGTTTTTCATCAAGCACAAAAAATACCTGCAATTAATGTAACAACATCACCAGGTGTACTATGTCAACAAATAACACTTCCATTAAATGCAGTAGGATTATATATTCCAGGAAAATCAGCACCGTTAGTATCAACCGTTTTAATGTTAGCAGTGCCAGCATTAATAGCTGGATGTAAAAGAACAATCATATGTTCACCACCTCCAATAGCTGATGAAATTTTATATGCTGCTTATTTATGTAATATAAAAGAAATTTATCAAATTGGAGGAGTACAAGCTATTGCTGCTATGGGATTTGGTACTGAATCTATTGCTAAAGTAAACAAAATATTTGGTCCAGGTAATGCGTGGGTTACTGAAGCAAAAAAACAAATCAGCCAAAAAATAAACGGTCCGACTATAGATCTTCTAGCAGGACCTTCTGAACTAATAATTATTGCTGACAACAAAGCCAATCCAAAATTTATAGCTGCTGATCTGTTATCTCAAGCAGAACACGGTCACGATTCTCAAGTTATTTTATTAACACCAAGCATAGAATTAGCAAAAAAAGTAAAAAAAGAAATAAAAAAACAAATATTAAATCTTTCTCGTAATAAAATTATTAAAAAATCACTGGTAAATAGTTCATTAATTATTACTTCTGACTTAAAAGAATGTATATCCATAAGTAATCAATATGGACCAGAACATTTAATCATTCAAACACAATATCCACGATCTTTAATAAATTTTATTACAAATGTTGGATCAATATTTCTTGGTGATTGGTCACCTGAATCGGCTGGTGATTATGCATCAGGTACTAATCATATACTACCTACTTATGGATGTACACTTACTAATTCTGGACTAAGTTTAATAGACTTTCAAAAACGCATAACAATACAACAATTAAGCAAAGAAGGTTTGTTAAATTTAGCACCAACTATACAAACATTAGCCAAAGCTGAAGGCCTGACCGCTCATGAACATGCCGTAACATTACGTACCACTATTTTTAAGGAAAACAATGAAAATTAATCATTTAGCTAGAATAAATATATTAAAATTAAACCCATACCAATCTGCTAGAAAACTAGGTGGCAAAGGTAATATTTGGCTTAATGCTAATGAGGCACCAACATCTTTTACTTATATTAATAAAAACTATAACAACTTAAATAGATACCCAGATTGTCAACCAAAAACAATAATACGTAATTATGCATCCTACGCAGGAGTTCAACCTGATCAAATACTCGTATCTCGCGGAGCAGATGAAGGTATAGAATTGTTAATGCGTGCATTTTGTGAACCTAATAAAGATGCTATCATTTTTTGTCCACCAACATACGGCATGTATAATATTTGCGCTGAAACACTTGGAATAAAACGCCACATAATTCCATCTATTGCGAACACAAATTGGCAACTTGACCTGCCTGCAATAAATCTAAAATTAAAAAATGTAAAATTGATATATATTTGTAACCCAAATAATCCTACTGGAAATATTATCAACCAATATGATATTAAAAAATTATTACATTTAATAAATAATCGTGCACTACTAATAATAGATGAAGCTTATATTGATTTTTGTCTTCATGCAAGTCTCGTAAGTTGGTTATCAAAATTTTCTAATCTAGTTATCTTAAGAACTTTATCAAAAGCTTTTGCCCTAGCTGGTTTGCGATGCGGTTTTACTATAGCCAATGCTGAAATAATTAAATTATTACTAAAAGTAATTACTCCTTATCCACTACCCTCTTTAGTAATAGATATTGCTGAACAAGCATTAACAAAGAAAGGACTATCACAAACAAACAAAAGGATAAACACTATTAACAAAAATAGAAATTACCTTGCTCAAGAATTAACTAAGTGTCCTTGCATAAAACAAGTTTTCCCTAGCGTAAGCAACTACATATTAATCAAGGTATATCCACAATATGAAGTATTTAAAAAATTATGGAATATGGGTATAATTTTAAGAGATCAAAGTAAACAATTAGGACTATCAAATTGTATACGTATTACAATCGGCACATATCAAGAATGTAAATATGTTGCTAATATATTACAACAATTAAACACGACATAATATGAACAGGAACATTTTATGAAACAAAAAATTCTATTTATTGACCGTGATGGCACCCTTATTCATGAACCTGAGGAAACTTTTAAAGTTGATCATATAGAAAAGATTATATTAGAACCTGATGTTATCCCTGCTCTGTTAGCATTACAAAAACATGGTTTCCAATTGGTTATGATCACTAATCAAGATAATTTAGGAACTAACACTTTTCCTCAAGAAGATTTCGATAAACCTCATTCATTTTTGATGAAAATATTCACATCTCAAGGCATTATATTCAATAAAATATTAATTTGTCCACACTCTTTAGAGGATAAATGTAATTGCCGTAAACCACAAACTACATTAATAACTTCTTGGCTAAACTTCAATACATTTGATAAACTTAACAGTTATGTTATTGGAGATCGACAAACTGATATGATGTTAGCAAAAAATATGGATATTAGCGGAATATATTATCATCCTATCGATTGCAATTGGCAAAAAATTGTTACAAAACTAACAAAACGTAATCGTTATGCTCAAGTCAATAGAACTTCACAAGAAACTAATATTAATGTGCAGATATGGCTAGATAAAGTAAATAATAATTATATTGATACAGGGATAAAATTTTTTGATCATATGTTACATCAAATTGCTACTCATGCGAATATTAGTATGAATATCAAAGCCAAAGGAGATCTCTTTATTGACAACCACCATACAGTAGAAGATATTGGCTTAACACTAGGAAAAGCGTTATATCAGGCTTTAAATAAAAAATATGGAATTAATAGATTTGGTTTTACTTTACCAATGGATGAATGCTTAACTCAATGTGTGCTAGATATTTCTGGACGACCATACCTCAAATATAAGGTTAAATATAATCATCAACATGTTGGAGATTTGAGTACTAACATGATCGAACATTTTTTTCGTTCTCTTTCTTGTGCTATGAAATGTACTTTACATATACATAGTAAAAACAGCACTGATGATCATCATATAGCAGAAAGTTTATTTAAAGCATTTGGACGTACATTAAAACAAGCTATCCATATCAGTAATGATTTTCACTATGATATACCAAGTACCAAAGGTATTTTATAATGCATATTGTTATTATAGATACTGGTTGTTCAAATTTATTTTCGGTTGCCACTGCGATTCATAACTTAGGATATCATTCTACCATTAGTCAAGATGTTAATTGTATATCACAAGCAGATAAATTATTTTTACCAGGTGTAGGAACTGCACAATCTGCTATGCAACAACTAAACAAGAAAAAAATAATAAATTTAATAAAAACATGCAAACAACCAATCTTAGGTATATGTTTAGGTATGCAATTGTTTGGTAGCAGTAGTGATGAAAATGGAGGTATTACAACATTAAACGTTATTAATATTCCTACAAAAAAAATCAATGTTAACAAATTACCATTACCACACATGGGGTGGAATAAAGTAACAGTGAAAAATAAACATTATTTATTTCATAATATTAAAAATAATAATTATTTTTATTTTGTGCACAATTATGCCATGCCATTATGCAACGAAACAATTGCTAAATCACATTATGGTTCTTCATTTACTGCTGCTATAGCATACAAAAATTTTTTTGGTGTTCAATTTCATCCAGAAAAATCAGGATATGCAGGTAAGCAACTAATTAAAAATTTTTTAGAAATAGAGATATAAATTATTTATGATAATCCCAGCCTTAGATATAATCAACGGAAATGTAGTACGTTTAAACCAAGGACGTTATGAAATGCAATATAATTATGGTAATCAATCACCACTGTTATGGATACAAAAATATCTGAATCAAGGAGCAAATACAATACATTTAATTGACTTAAGTGGCGCACGCAACCCACATAAATGTCAAACTTCTTTATTAATAAAAATACTTAAATATAATAAATTAATAAAAATTCAAATTGGAGGAGGCATTAGAACATTAACAGATATTGAAACTTTATTAAATGCTGGGGCAAATAAAATTATAATTGGTTCTATGGCAATAACACATCCACACATAGTTAAAGAATGGTTTAAACATTTTAGCGCAAATATCTTAATCTTAGCTTTAGATATTCGTATAAATAGTGAAAAAAAATACATAATCTCCATTAATGGTTGGCAAAAAAATTCCAATTTTGAATTAAAAGATATAATTGAACTATATAATACAGTGGGGGTAAAATATGTTTTATGCACGGATATTTCACGTGACGGCACATTATCTGGAAGTAATGTAACCTTATATCAAGATTTATGCTCCACTTGGCCAAATATATCATTTCAAGCTTCTGGAGGTATTTCAAATTTAGAAGATATTAAAAAAATAAAAAATAGCGGAGTAAAAGATGTTATTATAGGAAGAGCATTTTTAGAAAAAAAAATTACTATATCAAAAGCTATCCAATGTTGGCAAAACGCATAATTCCTTGCCTAGATGTTTTTAATGGCAAAGTAGTAAAAGGTATACAGTTTCAAAACCATGAAATTATTGGAGATATTATTTCGCTTGCACGTCGCTATGTTGAAGAAGGAGCTGATGAACTGGTATTCTATGATATTACAGCTTCTCCAGAGCACCGAACCGTAGACAAAAATTGGATATCACGTGTTGCTGAAATAATAGATATTCCATTTTGTGTTGCAGGTGGTATAAGAACATTACAAGAAGCTAAAGAAATACTCGCATCTGGTGCAGACAAAATTTCCATTAATTCTCCTGCTCTCATGGAACCAAAATTAATTCAGCACCTAAGCGATAACCTAGGTACACAATGTATTGTTGTAGGCATTGACACATGGTATAACGCAAAAAAAAATATCTATCAAGTAAAATGCTACACTGGCAATACAACATATACGCAAACAACAAAATGGAATACTATAGAGTGGGTAAAAAAAGTACAAAACTACGGTGCTGGAGAAATAGTATTAAATATGATGAATCAAGATGGATTGCAAGAAGGTTACGATATAGTACAATTGTGCGAAGTACGTAAAATATGTCATGTTCCATTAATTGCTTCGGGAGGTGCTGGAACAAAACAACATTTTTTAGAAGCTTTCCGTGATGCTAATGTAGACGGTGTATTAGCTGCTTCAGTATTTCATAAAAAAATTATCAATATTAATTCATTAAAAAATTTTCTGATTAATAAAGGAATACAAATAAGGCTATGACAATAAAAAAACAACAAAAAACATTACAAAATATTAATAATTTAATGCCTGCAATTATCCAACATGTTAAATCCGGTGAAATATTAATGTTGGGATATATGAATGAAAAAGCAATACAAATTACTAAAGAAAGTGGATATGTAACTTTTTTTTCTCGTAAAAAAAAATGTTTATGGACCAAAGGAGAAACTTCAGGAAATAAATTAAAATTCATAAATTTATTTAAAGATTGCGATCAAGATTCATTATTAATTTTGGCATTACCATATGGACCGACGTGTCATAATGGAACTAGTAGTTGTTTCTACCCCGCTAATAGTAGCTGGAGTTTTCTGTTCAAACTAGAAGAACTTGTAAATAAAAGAAAACTATCAAATATAAAAAATTCCTACACAGTAAAATTATTTACTAAAGGTTCAAAATGGATTGCTCAAAAAGTTGGTGAAGAAGCCATTGAAACTATTTTAGCATCAGTAACAAAAAACAAAGAAGAAATTATCGATGAATCTGCAGACTTACTTTATCACTTACTAGTACTTCTACAAGATCAATCATTGGACTTAAGTAAAGTAATTGATAAATTGAAAATACGCCATAATTCTTAAATATACAAAATAAACAATCATCATCCTTTATAAAATTGGTTGTATTGATCACAATGCATTTTTCAAAAAATATTTAACATACCGATATCAATAAAAATAATTATTTTATTTTTTTTATTTACGTCCATTTCGTATAAAACACACCCTCTCTGTCAAGACGCTTATAACCATGTGAACCAAAATAATCTCGCTGCGCTTGAATAAGATTAGCCGGTAAAAAAGCCGAACGATAACCATCGTAATAAGATACAGCCGCCGAAAAAGCAGGAAGAGATATTCCTTGTTTAACTCCCAAAACAACTACATCGCGTAAAGATTGTTGATAATTATAACTTATCTCTTTAAAATAAGGCGACAATAACAAATTCTCTATAGCAGGCCTATCAACATAAGCATCAATAATTTTCTGTAAAAATTCCGCGCGAATAATACATCCAGCGCGAAAAATTTTAGCAATTTCAGAACAATTTAAATTCCATTCATTTCTATGCGATGCTGCTTGTAATTGTGCAAAACCTTGAGCATAAGAAATAATTTTTCCTAAATAAAGAGCTTTTCTAATCTTTTCAATAAATTTATCTTTATTACCAACGAATTCTATTGCACGCGGTCCTACAAGTTCTTTAGCAGCTATAATGCGTTGACGTTTTAATGACGACAGATAACGAGCCAAAACCGATTCAGTAATGATACTTAATGGTTCACCTAAATCCAATGCACTCTGACTACTCCATTTACCTGTGCCTTTATGATCGGCTTCATCTAAAATCAAATCAATTAAATCACATCCATCATCTGTTTTTTTAGTAAAAATATTCTTTGTTATTTCAATTAAATAACTATTAAGTTCACCACAATTCCATAAATGAAAAACATCTGCTAATTGATTATTTTTTAAATTTAAAACACACTTTAATAACACATAAGATTCAGCAATTAACTGCATATCACTATATTCTATTCCATTATGTACCATTTTAACATAATGTCCAGCACCATCTGGCCCAATATAAGCCACGCAAGATCTACCTTCTGCAGAAGCAGCTATCTTTTTTAATAATGATTCTATTTTATTATATGTTTCCCTATCACCACCAGGCATAAGAGAAGGTCCATATAAAGCGCCCTGAGCACCTCCAGATACACCCAACCCAATAAAATGAATACCTACCGCCAATAATGAACGATATCTACAAATTGTATCTTTATAAAACGAATTGCCTCCATCAATCAAAATATCTCCTGTTGATAATAAAGGAGCGCAATAATCAATTATTTGATCAATACTTTTTCCAGCTTGCACCATTAAAAAAATCAAACGAGGTTTGTCTAAAGAAAAAATAAATTCTTCCATAGAAGAAGCACCAACTATTTTTTTTCCAAAATTTTCACAAACTATTTTATCAGTTATTGATTTAGTTCTATTAAAAATAGATACACTATAACCACGACTTTCAATATTCAGAGCTAAATTACGCCCCATTACACCCATACCTATTATCCCTACATTCTGTTGTGCTGACATAAATATTCCTTTAATTGTTATACAATTACTATTATAAAAATTTATGACTATCAATAATTATGTAATTAACAACATTATACTTCATAATTAATTCGTGTTAATTTATAAAATTTTTAATCACAAAACCCATTTTGTTATTAATAAAATTATTAATATTCATATAATAAAACTATTTCATTACACACAACAATAAACTAATCATAATTAAATGCACCATAAATTATGGTATAAATTTGTACAGCAAATGATTAATGAATTTTATGTTCTATAATATCCAAAAAAAAAACAAAAAATAAACATCAAATTATTGTTAATCAACATTATATATGCTTTGTAAACATTTTTTACAACACAAATCCAAATTTTATAAAATATTACTCAATTTAACTATTATCAATACCTATAATAACATTATAATATAAAATAATCTAAATAAATAAAATACAACAACAACATCACTTTATGATAAACAACAATGACACTGAAAATAACAAATAAAACAATACATTTGCATGTAAATATATATATTTTCATATATATATAAACAATACTAAAATTTATTCTCAATTTTTATTGACATATATCACAATACAAAATATACACCATATATAAACTGTATCCCTCGTTTATATTATTTACATAAAAAATATAAAATTTAAATCTATTTAACCTAAAACATTAATTATATCAATTATAATATTTTGTCTTAATATACAATTATATTTGAATACACTGACATAAAATTATGAATAAAAATAAAAAAAAAATGTTAATTACATGTGCTTTACCATATGCTAATGGAGATTTACATCTAGGACATATGTTAGAACATATTCAAGCCGATATTTGGGTACGTTACCAAAAAATGAAAGAAAATAAAGTGTTCTTTATATGCGCTGATGATGCACACGGAACACCAATAATGATTAAAGCAAAAAAATTAAACATCATTCCAGAAAAAATGATTGAACAAATTAATCAACAGCATAAAAAAGACCTTACAAAATTTGGCATAAATTACGACAACTACTACACTACTCACAGCAAAGAAAATCTAGAACTATTAACTCTCATATATAACAAATTAAAAACAAATAAACTGATTAAATCACGATTTATTTATCAATTATATGATCCAAAAAAAAACATTTTTCTTCCTGATAGATTTGTCCAGGGTACTTGTCCAATATGCCTATCTCCTGACCAAAATGGCGATCATTGTGAAATATGTGGCGCAACTTATAATCCCCAAAATCTTATAAATCCAAAATCAATAATTTCTGGAAGCACGCCTATAATAAAAAAATCCGAACATTTTTTCTTTGATTTACCAAAATTTAATAATTTTCTTCACAATTGGATTAATTCCGGAAAATTGCAAAAAGAAATAATAAATAAAATGCAAGAATGGTTTAAATTAGGTCTACAAGAATGGGATATATCAAGAGATGCACCATATTTCGGATTTAAAATACCTGGTACTACTGGAAAATATTTTTATGTTTGGTTGGATGCTCCTGTAGGGTATATGAGCACTTTTAAAAATCTCTGTGATAAACGCAACAATGAAATAAACTTTGAAGAATTTTGGCGCGCTAATTCACGTACTGAATTATATCATTTTATTGGTAAAGATATTATTTATTTTCATAGTTTATTTTGGCCAGCTTTATTACAAGGCAGTAACTTTCGCTTACCAACTAATTTATTTGTTCATGGACATATAACAATTAACGGGAAAAAAATGTCTAAATCGCATGGCACATTTATAAAAGCAAGTACCTATCTGTCATATTTACATCCAGATTACCTACGTTATTACTATGCAACAAAATTATCATCACATATTGATGATATAGACCTTAATTTTTCAGATTTTATCTTTAAAGTAAATTCTGATATAATAAACAAAGTTATTAATTTAGCATCTCGTAGCGCTAGTTTTATAAATAAATATTTCTATGGAAAAATATCAGATAACTTAATCGATCCAAAATTATATGATATATTTATCAATGCTTCAGATGATATCAGTCAAGATTTTCACAATCATAAATTAAATCATGCAATGAAAGAAATTATCAAATTAGCTAATTTAGCTAATAAATATATTGACAAACAAGCTCCCTGGGTAATTATAAAAACATCAAATAACAAAAAAAAAATACAGGATATTTGTTCTATGGGTATTCAATTGTTTCGTATTTTAATGACTTATTTAAAACCTGTATTGCCACATGTAGCTCAAGATAGTGAAAAATTTTTGAACACTACTTTCACCTGGAAAAATATTAAAATTCCATTAAAACAACATACTATTAACCCATTCAAAGTACTATTAACACGCATAAATTCAAAGCAAATAGAAAAAATAATTATAGATTCAAAAAAATAGATAATAAATAAGTCAATGTATCAAATAACAATAAATAACAAATGACATAGCAACTTCTTCAATATTTTTGTCAAAACGAACATATCAAACAATAAAAATATTATTACATTTCATTCATAATTTATATATAGTATGCAAATACTTTTACAATGTTAACAAACTGACCTCTTATTTTAAAAATAAAACGAATTATAATTACCAAAGTAATTACAAAACAACATACAATCATTAAAAATAATACTCTCTAAATTTACACTAATATTGTATACTGCAAAATACTTGCTGATATAGTGATATTATTATAAATTGATTACAATACGCACTAAAATCATTTTAAACAAAAACAAAAACATATATCCAGTAATAATACATGACACAATGATCATTGTATTACATTAAATTACATTATATAAAAATTCTCGACGAATATTTTCACTGGATTTAAATGAACCTCCCAAAGAAGTAGTTGTAGTAACAGTGTTATTATCACGTACACCACGTGCTTTAATGCAAAAATGTACTGCATCAATAGATATTGCTACATCATTAGTATCAAGCAAAACTTGTAGAGCAAAAAAAATTTGTTGAGTTAGACGTTCCTGTACTTGTGGACGTTGAGAAAAAAACCGCACTATCCTACTGATTTTTGATAAACCAATAACGCTATTTTTAGGTATATAAGCAACTGTAGCTTTACCATCAAAAATAACAAAATGGTGCTCACAAGTACTAGTTAAAGAAATATTACGTATTGCAATCATTTCATCAACTTTCATTTTATTTTTTAAGATTGTAATTTTTGGAAAATTTAAATAATCTAAACCTGAAAATATTTCCTCTACATACATCTTTGCAATACGATTTGGTGTATCCATAATACTATCTTCATCCATATCTAAATTCAATAAAGTCATAATTTTCATCATATGTATTGCAATATGATTTTTGCAACTTTCATTATTACGCTTCTTATTACTTAAAGGCACTTCCAATCCACGCATTAATAAATTATCATAAACTAATGATGCTTCTTTTGTCCAACCAAGCATAATAAATAAACTCCATATCCAGTTACTACATCATAATTAATACAATATAACTATATCTGTTATAACGACAGTTAAAACAGATACATTAAAAATATTTGTTAAATTGTCAAAATTTTATAAAAAATAATATTAAATGTTAACAAAAATATTTTAACCAATTATTTACTTCACGCATAACTTATATAAAATCATTTATATTGTATTATTTTAAATAAAAAATAAATAACAATTCAATTCAAACAAAAAAATATCACCTTAATTATATTATTGTCAAAATAATAAATAAACATAAATATCAAACGTTCATTAAAACAAAATATATAAAATCAATAAACAAAATAAAATATTAAAACTTTATTGATACTTAATTTTTTATTAAACATATGAAATATATACAAAATTATTTATACATATCAACAAAAAAATAAAAAAACATATTATATTACAACAATACAACACACACATTAACATGACTAAACAACGAATGTAACATATTATAATCAATATAGTTATAACAAACTTATAAATTATATTTGCTATAAAATATAAATTTGACTATAATCCTCAACAAGCAAACTTATATAATACAATAATATATATTTAGTTTTTAAATCATGTTAACTTTTCATGCAGTAACTCGAAAAAAATTAGGAACTCAAGCAAGCAGACGTTTAAGATTGCAGAAACAATATCCTGCCATAATTTATGGCAAAAATATCCTACCAATATCAATTTCTTTAAACTATAACCACTATTTTAATATTCAACAAATTAAAAAAATATATAAAGAAAAAATGATTTTAATTATCAACCAAAAAAATGAAACTATGGTAAAAATTCAAGAAGTCACATACCATCCATTCAAACCAATTATAATGCATATAGATTTTATTCGTATTTAAAAATATTATCTTAAATGTTTTTAAAAAACTCAAATTAATTGATCAATATTAAATTAATGCACAATATACATATTAAATTAACTTCACCAAAAATTAGTCTTGAAATAAAAAACTATTTTTACTATGACAAAAACATCAATAATAATTAATATATTATTCCTAATATTTCAAAACAACAGCCTAGATAGATTTTAGGTTAAAACGTATAATATAATATTTTATTATATATTTTTATCTAAATTTTACATCATCACGATGTAAATTCATTGCTAATTCAATTAGTTTAGTAATTAATGCTGTACAATTTAACCCACTTGCCTGCCACAACTTTGGATACATACTATCTGACGTAAATCCAGGCAATGTGTTAACTTCATTAATTATAATTTGATTACTTTGAGTTAAAAAAATATCTACACGTGCCATACCTAAACAATTCAGTACCTTAAATGCTTTTAAAGAAATACAACGAATTTTCGAAGTAATTATATTACTAATTTTAGCAGGAATGATTAACTGTACACCTTGTGTATCAACATATTTACTACGATAAGTATAATACACATCATTGTGTATTATTTCACCACATAAACTAATCTGTAATTCTTCATTTCCTAATACCGCGCATTCTATTTCCCGACCAATAATAGCAGATTCCACTAAAATCTTATAACTAAATTCAAATGCTAATTTTAATGCCCGATAAAAATCACTTTTATTGAACACTTTAGATACACCCAATGACGAACCTTGATTAACAGGTTTAATAAATAAAGGTAAACCTAAACTACTAACAAAATATTCAAAATTTACACCATTAATACAATAATCTTTATAAGTTAATATCTCATAAGAAGTAACTTTCAAACCAGCATTACGTAACAAACATTTAGAAATATCTTTATTCATGCTTATTACCGATCCTAACACGTGAGAACCAATAAATGGTATTTTACTTATTTGTAATAAACCTTGTAAAGTACCATCTTCACCAATTGATCCATGTACGATGGGAAAAATCAGATCAATTTTTAAAAATGACAAAAGATTATCCATATACATAAATCGATACGGACAATCTTGTAAAGATAAAAAAATATTATTACATCCATGTTTTTTAATATAACTACAAAAAGTATTTACAGAATATTTCTTGTTGTCCTGTAGAAAACATGACAAATCACTAACATACCATTTACTCGATTTATCTATCATTATAACAATTACTTCAAAACAATCTTTGTCAATAAAATTTATTATGTTTATAGCGGATAAAACCGATACTTCATGCTCTAAAGAACTACCTCCAAAAATAATTCCAACACGCAACTTTGACATAACTTTCACTAAATACATAAAATCATTTATCAAAACTTACAATAAATAATTAACCTAAAATGATTACATGAATTAAAAAAATAAAACTCTAATTATTATAATAATAGTTAAATAAAAATAGTATCCACCATAATAAAATCAAAAAACAAAAACCAGTAAAGAATATACATTTTCTTTCTGGTTTTTGTTTTTTTGCATAAAATTAAAATATATAAGAAATACCCAATGCAAGAATATTATCAGTAGATAACTGCACTGCTTGAACAAAATCATCTTTCTTAAGTAAATTAATTTGATAATTAACTTTAGTTAATACATTTTCATTAAAATTATAACTAGCACCTATAGCAATATATTTCTTCAAATAACTATTATAATTGTGCACTATATCACTAATTTTAGAATGTAAATAACTTATAGAAGGACGCAAACCAAAATCAAACCGATACTGAACGACCAACTCAACATTCTTTGCTTTATCAGCAAAAGCATGTACTTTTTCTACATTTGAACCACCACCATTAACAACAAAATCACCAAACGGAGTCATATGACGAGTCTCACCATACAATGCAGCAACATAAAAATTATTCGCATCATACTTTAATCCTAATGAATACGCTTCGGCATTATCATCATTACTAATAATATTAGTATTACTACCCTCTTCTTCACCTCCACGCACAACATTAGCATTTAAAGCTTGTTGATTTGCGGTACGCTTACTATTAGAATATGCAGCTGATGCAAACATACCATGGTCTAAGTTAAAAATTACAGACACACCATAACCTTCCCCATTAGCTTCCTTTACACCATCATATCCATTAACTTTCTTAATATCGTCATTTTTACCTTGATATTGTAAAGCAAAATTAAAACCATCTAATAAACCAAAAAAATTGGTATTACGATAAGTAAGAACATTAGAAGCACGTCCAGAAAGAAAATTATCTACGATAGAATTATCACCACCAAATTCCGGCATAACATCCGTCCAAGACCCAACGTCATATAAAATTCCATAATTTCTACCATAATCAATATAACCAAAATCACCAAATTTTATACCAGCATAGCCTAATCGTATGCATCCATTCTTAATATTACTACGTTCAATATATTGAAGACCAGTTTCATACTCAAACATACCAAACCCAATAAATTGATCACTCGTTTGAGTTTTGCCAATTACCCCATACCGCACAAAAGAATAATTACCATTTTTACTATCGTCATTAGATAAATAATATCCACTATTGAGTGTACCAAAAAAATCTAACAGATTACCATTTTTATTATAAATCTCAGTAGCACTCACAGTACCTGCCGCAATCATAGTCGAAACTAGCACTCTAAGATACCGCAATTTCATATTAATACCCCATATTTTTAATCATATATTACTGTTTAAATAACTTAATAACTACCCATTATACTACTTTGCACAAATTACTAAAAACTTATTCAATAAAATTGATAACTCACTTACTTAATGCTAACAATTTAAAAAAATAAATATAACAAAATCTAATAACAACATTGACGTAATACATTCTAGTCAAAAATTACATGACATAAATCATTTCAAAATTAAATCAATACAACATAAAATAAAACGAAAACAACACAATAAAAAGGTATTATAAATTATAATTTTAATCTATTCAAGTTAAATATAAACCTACTAAACATTTAGATTAAATAAAACGAAATACACAAAAAATGATTAGCATATACTACCACTCATTTTATCCAAGACAAATTAAAAAAATTTTATAACACTTACAACAAAGCAACACATTACTCTTAACAATTAAAATTCATTGAACCATTTTACCTCACAAAAATGTGACACTCAAATACAACAAAAAAAATGAATAAAACACTTTAAATATACTTAAACACTAAAAATAAAACTACATATTTTATTTATTTAAAATATCATCATCCATAGAATCTGCAACACGCTGTAATCCGACTACTCGTTCATTTTCAACTGTTCTAATTAATACAACACCTTGAGTATTACGACCAATAATACTAACTTCTGAAACAGGAATACGTACTAATGTACCAGCATCCGTGATCATCATAATTTGATCACAATCATTTGCTTGTACAGCACCAACCACTTTACCATTACGTTCACTAACTTTAATAGAAATCACACCCTGAGTGGCACGCGATCTTACCGGATATTCTACTTGAGCCGTCCTTTTCCCATATCCATGTTGAGTAACAGTAAGAATTGAGCTATTATTAAGTGGTACAATAAGAGATACTACTCGATCCCCTTCCACTAAATTGATACCTTTTACTCCAACTGCAGTACGACCCATATTACGAACCTGTTTTTCAAAAAATCTTACTACTTTTCCATAAGAAGAAAATAACATAACCTCATTTTCACCGTTAGTTAAATTTACTCCAATTAATTCGTCCCCCTTGCTAAGATTAATAGCGATAATACCCGCGCTACGTGGACGGCTGAATTGTATTAAAGAAGTTTTTTTTACAATACCCATAGAAGTAGCCATAAATACATAATATCCCGCTTCATATTTACGTACTGGTAAAATAGCTGTAATTCTTTCATCAGCTTCCAGTGGCAACAAATTAATGATAGGTTTTCCACGAGAACCGCGATTAGATACAGGTAAACGATAAACCTTCATCCAATATATACGACCATAATTAGAAAATAATAAAATTGTATCATGGGTATTTGCCACTAATAACCGAGTAATAAAATCTTCTTCTTTAATACGTGCTGCTAATTTCCCTTTACCACCTCGACGTTGTGCTTCATAATCTGTTAATGGTTGACATTTAACATAACCCTGATAAGATAAAGTAACCACTACATTTTCTTGGTTAATTAAATCCTCGATATTAATATCTGAAGAATTAATAATAATTTCAGTACGACGTGAATCGCTATATTGTTCCTTAATGCTAATCAATTCTTTGCGAATTACATCCGTCAGACAACTTGAATCTTGTAATACTTTAATAAAACGACCAATTTTAATCAATATATCTTTATACTCAAATAATATTTTCTCATATTCTAAACTAGTAAGTCTATGTAATCTTAAATCTAAAATAGCTTGAGCTTGGCAATTAGTTAAACGATATTTACCATTTACGATAACACGATCCATTTTTAACCATTTAGACTTAAATATATCAGTATTAATTGTTTTTCTCATCTCAGGCACAATACCAGAAAACCAAGCACAAGACATTAAACTGGCATTAGCTTCCATTGAATTTATAGACTTGCGAATAATATCAATCATCAAATCAATATTAGATAACGCGATAGTTAACGCTTCCAATATATATACACGGTCTCGCGCTTTTTTTAATTCAAAAAACATGCGTCTCGTTACTACTTCTCGACGGGAACATATAAAAGCAGATAAAATTTCTTTAAGAGAAAAAATTTTTGGCTGTCCATTAAATAATGCTACCATATTAATGCCAAATACAACTTGTAACTGTGTTAAAGTATATAAATTATTCAAAACTACCTCACTAATGGCATCACGTTTCACCTCAATAACAATACGCAAACCATCTTGATCAGATTCATCTCGTAATCCACTTATGCCTATAACACGTTTTTCCTTTACTAATTCAGCAATCTTTTCTATTAAACGTGCTTTATTCACTTGATACGGAAGTTCATATACTATAATAGACTCTCGTCCAGTCTTCATATCGCTTTCTATTTTAGTACGTGCACGTATATATATTTTTCCTTTACCAGTGATATACGCTTCTTTAATACCACTCTTATCATTAATAATAGCAGCAGTAGGAAAATCTGGACCAGGAATACATTTCATTAATTCTTCAATACTAATATTTTCATTATCCAAAATAGCCAAACACCCGTCAATCACTTCAGAAATATTATGAGGGGGGATATTAGTAGCCATACCTACTGCAATACCCGAACTACCATTAATCAACAAATTTGGTATTCTGGTAGGTAATACTTCAGGTATATATTCAGTACCATCATAATTAGGTTTATAATCGACAGTATCTTTATCTAAATCCAACAATAACTCACGAGCAATTTTCGACATACGTACTTCAGTATAACGCATAGCTGCTGCTGGATCTCCATCAATAGAACCAAAATTGCCTTGACCATCAATTAATACATAACGCATAGAAAAATATTGAGCCATTCGTACAATACTATCATACACCGCCGTATCCCCATGTGGATGATATTTACCAATAACATCACCTACAACCCGTGCTGACTTTTTATACGATTTATTCCAATCATTACCAAGTATATGCATGGCATATAATATACGACGATGTACTGGTTTTAATCCATCTCTGACGTCAGGCAAAGCACGTCCAACAATCACAGACATAGCATAATCTAAATAAGAACGTTTGAGTTCTTCTTCAATATTAATATAACTAATTTCCTTAGCAAGACCATCCATCAAGATATACCCACCTTCAGAACTTAATACAATGATGTGTTATAATTATTTAATTATTTCTATGTTTTTAATAAAATTTTTGAGATATTTAAATATAGAAATAACATAAATAACAGCCCGGTACACAATAAATTGACTATAATAACGAATAAACTATATTCACCAAAATTATAAAATAAAGATACAAACATGAAAAATAAAATAAATAATACACTTGTGTCAAATAAAAACAACATTGATCTTGATGAAATAAATAAATTTAACGATTTTGCTCATCTTTGGTGGAATAAAAAAGATAAATTTAGCTCTTTACATAAAATCAATCCACTACGCTTAAATTACATTCTTGAACGTTCACATGGATTATTTGGTAAAAAAATCCTAGATATAGGATGTGGTGGCGGCATTCTAACAGAAAGTATGGCACAAGAAGGCGCTGAAGTTACAGGTATAGATGTAGCAAAAAAATTATTAAAAATAGCACATACGCATGCACTAGAAAATGATTTACAAATCAAATATTTTCAACAAACAATCGAACAACATATACAAGAATATCAAAGTTATTATGACATAATTACTTGTTTAGAAATACTAGAACATGTTCCAAATCCATTATCATTAATTCAATCTTGCGCAATAGCGGTCAAACACAATGGACAAGTATTCTTTTCTACATTAAATCGTAATTTTAAATCTTGGCTATACGTTATTCTCGGTGCTGAATATCTATTTCAACTATTACCTAAAGGCACTCACAACTTTCATAAATTTATTAAACCATCAGAACTATTAGACTGGGCTAATAACTCATCATTATATGAACAACACATAATTGGAATACATTACAATCCATTATGTAATCATTTTTATTTTAAGTCTGATATTACGCTAAACTATATAATACACACAAAACACATAAAAAACTCTACAAATATTTTTTCACAAAATTATAATAAAAATACACAAACCTGAACAAAAATAAATAATCTTCAAATAATTCCCAAAATAAATAAACATTTTTTTGTGATACTCAATGCTAATAATATATATTTAATTGCTAATATAGTTTATAAATACCAATATCATCGTAACGTTGATGAAAATTAATCATTACTTACATTAACCGTGTGATAAATTTTCATTAAAAAATAAAACACAACAAAAATTATATTTAATTTATTTAATAAAAATAAAAAATTTATTAAATTACATCATTTATTTTGGATATGTTTAAAATTACTATATCCCATCTCTTGCAAAAAAACATTTTTAACGTTATTTTTGAAATATAAAACAACAAATTACACACTTAGAATAACATAAACGAATTAAAAATATTATTAAATATACACACACTGAAATTTATATCTATCTACGGTTGTAATATATCATGAATCAAAGTTTATTAGTAACAAAACGCAATGGACGTCAAGAAATTATCAATCTCGATAAAATCCATAAAGTTATTAATTGGGCTGCACAAGGATTAAAAAAAATTTCTGTTTCACAAGTAGAATTGCGTTCTCATATACAATTTTATGATGGAATAAAAACATCTGATATACAAGAAACAATAATAAAAGCTGCTGCAGACTTAATTACACAAGAAACACCAGATTATCAATATCTTGCTGCAAGACTAACAGTTTTTCATTTACGCAAAAAAGCTTATGGACAATTTAAACCACCAAAACTGTATGATCACGTTGTGCGATTAGTAAAATTAGGTAAATATGACAAACAATTATTAAAACACTACAATATTCAAGACTTTGAATATATGAATAATATTATTGATCATTGGCGTGACATGAATTTTTCTTACGCAGCGGTTAAACAATTAGAGGGAAAATATCTAGCACAAAATCGAGTCACCGGAGAAATATATGAAAGTGCACAATTTTTATATATATTAATATCTGCCTGTTTATTTGCTAAATATTCAACAGAAACTCGCTTAAAATATATTAAGCAATTTTATGATGCGATATCAACTTTTAAAATATCTTTACCAACACCTATTATGTCTGGTGTACGAACACCGACACGACAATTTAGTTCATGCGTACTTATTGAATGCGACGACAGTCTTGATTCAATAAATGCAACATCAAGCGCAATTGTAAAATACGTTTCACAACGAGCTGGTATAGGCATTAACGCTGGACGTATAAGAGCAATAGGTAGTGCAATTCGTGGGGGAGAAGCATTTCATACAGGATGTATCCCTTTCTATAAACATTTTCAAACAGCAGTGAAATCGTGTTCACAAGGAGGAGTACGTGGAGGTGCTGCTACACTATTTTATCCTATATGGCATTTAGAAGTAGAAAATTTATTAGTATTAAAAAACAATCGTGGAATAGAAGATAATAGAATACGACATTTAGATTATGCAATACAAATTAATAAATTAATGTATCAACGCCTGATACAAAACAAAAATATCACGCTATTCAGTCCCTCTGATGTCCCAGGATTATACGAATCGTTTTTTACTAATCAAAAAGAATTTTACAAACTATATATATCATATGAAAAAAATCGTAATATTCGACATCAACATATTAAAGCGATAGAATTATTTGCATTAATAATGCAGGAACGTGCTTCTACGGGACGTATCTATATTCAAAATGTAGACCATTGCAATACTCACAGTCCGTTTAATAAAATGATAGCACCAATACGACAGTCTAATTTATGCCTAGAAATTGTACTACCTACTAAACCTCTTAAAAACATTAATGATAATGATGGAGAAATTGCCTTATGTACTTTATCAGCATTTAACCTAGGTGCTATTGAACACCTTGATGATTTATCAACATTAGCTAATCTTGCAGTACGCGCCTTAGATGCATTATTAGATTACCAAAATTACCCTGTACCAGCTGCAAAACACAGTGCTATAAAACGACGTTCTTTAGGCATAGGAGTAATTAACTATGCATATTATTTAGCTAAACATGGTATGCGCTATTCAGATGGTAGCGCAAATCAATTAACACATCGTACATTTGAAGCTATTCAATACTATTTATTAAAAGCATCTAATGAACTAGCTAAAGAACAAGGTCCATGCATGTGGTTTAACGAAACTAATTATGCACAAGGTATTTTACCCATTGACACTTATAAAAAAGATATCGATACTATTATTAATGAACCGTTATACTATAACTGGGAGGATTTACGTGCAAATATTAAACAATATGGATTACGTAACTCTACTCTATCAGCTATTATGCCATCAGAAACATCGTCGCAAATCTCAAATGCCACAAATGGTATAGAACCACCAAGGGGATATATTAGTATCAAAGCATCAAAAGATGGTATTTTAAAACAAGCAGTCCCAGAATTAACAAAACTAAAAGATCACTATGAATTATTATGGGATATACCTAATAATAGTGGTTATTTGCAATTAGCAGGTATCATGCAAAAATTTATTGATCAAGGCATTTCTGCAAACACTAATTATGATCCATCTCGTTTTTTAAATAATAAAGTTCCTATGAAAGTTTTATTAACCGATTTACTATTTGCATATAAGTTAGGTCTCAAAACATTATATTATCACAATACACGTGATAGAGCCGATGATTCACAAAAAAATATACAAAATACGTATCAAATTGACTGTATAAGTGATGCATGTAAAATATAAAACTTCAAATACGTAAAAAAATTTATTTTCTTAACATAATTTAATTTGGAATATTCTCTATGACTTACACAACATTTTCTCAAAAAAATAATAATCAACTTAATGAACCAATGTTTTTAGGTCAATCAGTAAATATTTCACGTTTTGATCAACAAAAACACAATATTTTTGAAAAACTGATCGAAAGACAATTATCTTTTTTTTGGCGTCCCGAAGAAATTGATATTTCTCGTGATCATATTGATTTTCAAAAACTACCAAACCATGAAAAACACATTTTTATCAGTAATTTACAATATCAAACACTTTTAGATTCAATTCAAGGACGGAGTCCAAATATTGCATTATTACCACTCATTTCAATTCCAGAACTAGAAACTTGGGTAGAAACGTGGTCATTTTCTGAAAGCATTCACTCTCGTTCTTATACTTATATTATTCGTAATATAGTTAACGAACCGTCAATTATTTTTAATAATATTATAACTAATAAAGAAATTATAAAACGTGCTAAAGATATATCTTTTTATTACGATAGTTTAATAGAGCTAACACATTATTACCATCTATTCGGAGAAGGCAAAAAACAAATTAACGAAAAAATAATAACAATAAGTTTACACGACTTAAAAAAGAAACTATATTTATGTTTAATTAGTATTAATGTGTTAGAAGCTATTCGTTTTTATGTAAGTTTTGCTTGTTCTTTCGCATTTGCTGAACGCAAATTAATGGAAGGTAACGCTAAAATCATACGATTAATAGCTCGTGATGAAGCACTGCATTTAACTGGCACTCAACATATGATAAATCTTTTACGTTCAGGTAAAGATGATAAAGAAATGGCAAAAATTGCCTCAGAATGCGAACAAGAAAGCTATAATATTTTTATGACAGCTGCGCAACAAGAAAAAAATTGGGCTAATTATCTATTTCAAGACGGATCAATGATCGGTTTAAACAAAACCATTCTGTACCAATATATTGAATATATTACCAATATACGGATGAAAGCACTTGGATTTAATAATATACCATTTTCTATTATATCTAATCCTATACCATGGATTAATGCTTGGTTAGTATCGGATAATATACAAATAGCTCCACAAGAAGCTGAAATCGCTACTTATCTAGTTGGACAAATAGATGCAAACATTGATGACGAAGACCTCAAAAATTTTCAACTATAATAAAATATTAATCGAAATAACAAAATTGGATCATAAAAATATTGTGTCATTTTATTACCAACATAATAAATATAAACATTTTTCATTACTAGAAATATTAGAAAAATATCAAATAAAAATTAACTTTCAATGTCGCTCAGGATATTGTGGTGTATGTAAGATCACATTATTAAAAGGACAAATAAAATATTACAGAGAACCATTAGCTTCCTGTATAAATAATAATGAAATATTATCTTGCTGTTGCATACCAGTGGAAAATATTAAATTAAATTTGTAATTCAACAAACTTTTTTTTACACGACTTTCAAGATATTAAGTAACCAACAATAATAAACATTAAGAATAAAATTATTTATATAATAATTGTGTTAAGTTAATTAACGGTTGCGGATATATTCCTAAAAATAAAATCAAAACAAAAGAAATTAAAATTATCATTCCTAAAGGAGTTATACCCCAATTCCAAGGGATATTACACAAAATCCTTTTAGAAGAAAAAGAATATAAAGTTCTTATTATTCGCAAATAATAAACAAGACCAATAACACTGGATAATAACACTGATCCAATAAACCACCATAACTCACTATGTACACCTAAAATAATTACATAAAATTTACTTATAAAACCTAAAGTAATTGGAATTCCTGCTAAAGATAATATCATAACTGTAAACACCACAGATAAAAATGGATGATCCCAAAACAAACCACGATATAAAAATAATTCACTTCTTTCTCTATTTTTAGAAAAAGTAGATATTAAACTAAGTATACCAAATATTCCCAATGAACTTAATAAATAACTAACCAAAGATATACCAACAGTTTCCAAAGATAATTCATTATTTTGTTTTGACAACAAACCAATTAAAATATAACCAAAATGAGCAATAGAAGAATACCCTAAAATTCTTTTAATATTATTTTGTCTAATAGCTATTAGATTTCCAAATAACATAGAAAAACAAGCAATAATTACTAGGATAAAACTAATTTTTGTACTACTACAAACGCTTGACATTACAGGAAATATCCTAAGCATCATTGCGAAAACTGCAATTTTATTAACGGTAGATAAAAAAAGATTAACTGGAATAGAAGAACCTGCATACACATCAGCAGTCCACGAATGAAATGGAAATAAAGATAATTTAAAACCAAAACTAGCTATCATAAAACCTAAACCAATTAAAAATAATTCTTGAGATATAACATTACTAGCACTATTATTATTAATATCTATAATTGACAACGTACTGCAATAAGCGTAAATTAAAGCTATTCCAAACAACAAAAAAGATGAAGAAATAGTAGATAAAATTATATATTTGACACTTGCAGATAAAGAAGAATAAATTGCATAATTATAACCTATTAAACCATACAAAGGTACTGCCAATAATTCTATACTAAGAAATATCATAACTAAATGATTGGTGCAAACTAATAAAATTCCACCCATTACTGATATTAAAATCAATAAATAAAATTCCTCACGATTACCTAAATAACTATCTAACCATGTATATGCTAAAACGCTACTTGCCAAACTTGCAAATAAAATTAATACCGAAAAAAATATAGAAAAATTATCAACTACAACCAAATCTGTGACAATTTGAGCACCATATTTTTTCGTAAAATATAAAGATAATAAAGACAATTTTAAACTAAAAAATGTTACACTTGAAATTATAAAATGATTTCGAAAAAATGAAATACACAACATTATACATACCACTGTAACTCCTATTATTAAAACAGGCAATAATGCAATTATTTCTTGAAAAGAGATCATCATAATGTCACGTTGCTGAATAAAATTTTTTATCACTAAATCATTTATCAATAGTATCTTGTAATAAAACAACTGCTAATATTATTCATGATTAAACTTGAATATTCTATAATTAATTGAGGAAATATACCAAGAAACAACAACGATACCATTAGTACAATAAGTATCATTTGTTCACGAAAAGTCGCATTACTCAAACATTCAACATGAATACTAGAACCATAACAAATACGTTGTACCAAAAAAAGAAAACAAACGGAAATAAATACTAAACCAAAAGTAGCTATTATCGTAATATATGGTTTGATTTGAAAACAACCAAATAAAATACTCATTTCACCAACAAAATTACCAGTCCCTGGAAACCCAAGCATTGCAACGACAAAAAATAAAAATAACGCAGGAATAAAATTTAATTTTTCCCATAAACCACCCATCAAACGAATATCTCTAGTGTGTAAACGTTCATACAATTGGCCGCAAATAATAAACATTCCTGCAGAGGAAATACTATAAGATAATATTTGTATTATTATGCCCTGATAAGCTAATTGACTACCACTATAAATAGCTAATAACAAAAAACCCATATGAGAAATATTGGAATATGCAATAAACTTTTTTATATCATTTTGAGAAAAAGCCATCCAAGAACCATAAAAAATATTTATTATACCTAAACACATTGCAAACAGTGCAAAATGCTTTGAAGCATGTGGAAATAAAACAATATTAAAACGAAGTAATCCATACACTGATGTCTTTAACAAAATCCCAACTAAATCAACAGATCCGGCTGTTGGAACTTGGACGTGTACATCGGGTAACCAACCGTGTAACGGAACTACAGGCATTTTTATAGCAAATGCAAGAAAAAAACCGAGCATTAATAAAAATTCCATCTTTTGGGTCATTACAGTATGTAATAAATTCACATAACTAAAAGTCCATACACCATGTATATTATAATATGTTACTACTAGTCCAAAAATAGCTATCAACAAAACTAAGCCACTCATCTGTGAATAAATAAAAAATTTAGTTGCTGCTTCAATACAAAATTTAACACCTATATCTTTATGCCCCCAGAAAGATATTAAAAAATACATTGGTATTAATATAATTTCCCAAAAGAAAAAGAAAAGAAACAAATCCGCTGCAAGAAAAATACCAATACTACTACCCAAAATAAACAAAATATTTAAATAAAATAAACCTTGATGATTTTTTATTTCCTGCCATGAACAAAGCACAGAAAACACTCCAAGAAAGCCAGATAACAATATCATTAATAATGATAAATCATCTAATACTAAATGAAAATTAATTCCAAACCGTTTAATCCAAGAACAACAAAATTCTAATTTCCATCTTGAAAAACCATCAATCGGCGATGAAATATTTTGCAATTTATTACATAAAAGAAAAATAAAGAAAAAAAATATTCCAAGCCCAATTAAAGCCAACCAACGCGGAACAGATGTAGAAATTCGTTCACTCTGCCAGCATAATAATCCAGTAACAAAAGGAATAAAAATTAGACAAAATAAAAACATAACTTCTTTACACTTCTCATAAAACCTCAATAAATTAATTATCAATAAGACTACATTTTTATATTATAAAATATAAATTAAAGAAAAAATAACATTGCTATAACAATTAATGCACCCCAACTAGTCATTAATGCATACCATCGTACTTGACCATTTTCATTTAATACCAATAAACAACTTAAAAAACGTATCAAAATAATTACACTATTAATAATAATATTTAATGGATCTTGAGATAACAATCGTGTAATAAATAAATAAGATTTAACAAATAATTGTTTATATAACCAATTTAACAAATCAAAACAATAAAATAATGTTAAAAAAAACTTTGAAATCATTTCACGATACTTAATATACAACACATTATTTGGCAAAAACCATAAAATACCAGCTAAGCAAATACCTAATATTATTATTATACTTGATGCTAAATTCAAAAACAGATAACTATTAACATCAGAATGATTAATAGGTAACACACCAGATAAAGGTAATTTTATCCACGATCCTATAAACGTAGAAAATATCAACAATATTATTAAAGGAAAATTATGTCTAAAATCATAATTAGTACATACCTCTATCTTTTTTTTACCATGAAATATAAGAAAAATCATACGAAAAGTATATATTGAGGTTAAAAATGATCCAAGTAATCCTATAATCATAAAAATACCATGATTACTATATACAAATATAATACTATGTAATATCGCTTCCTTAGAATAAAAACCGGAAGTAATGATTGGAAAAGCAGATAAAGACAATCCACCGATTATAAAACATATATAAATTAATGGCATAGATTTATACAAACCCCCCATTTTAAAGATATTACGTTCATTACGACAAGCAACAATTAAAGAACCAGAAGCAAGAAACAATAAAGCTTTAAAAACAGCATGAGTCACCAAATGAAACATAGCAGCATACCAACCCTGTACACCAAGGGACAAAAACATATAACCAACTTGACTAATCGTAGAATATGCCAAAATTCGTTTAAGATCATTTTGAACTAAAGCAGATACACTGGATATAATTAAAGTTATAGAACCAATAACAGCAACAAATTCTAAAATATTAACAGATACCAAAAATAAAGCATGAGTACGAGAAATTAAATATACCCCGGAAGTTACCATAGTAGCAGCATGAATTAATGCTGATACAGGAGAAGGTGCAACCATAGCATCTGTCAACCATATTTGTAAAGGAAATTGTGCCGATTTACCTATCGAGCCACTCAGTAATAATAATACAGCCCAAGTAATACATAACGATGCTTCTTCTTTCTTTTGAAAAACTAACAAAGATAAATCGGAAAAATTCAATGTACCAAATTGATTATATAAAATAAACAATCCATATATCAGTAATATATCACTAATACGAGTTATTATAAAAGCTTTTAATGCTGCTAATCCATGTAAAACATTAGTATAATAAAATCCTATCAACAAATAACTACATAATCCTACACCTTCCCAGCCTAAGTACATCAATAACAAATTATCCGCAAGAACTAAAATTATCATATTCGCTACAAATAAATTCATATACGCAAAAAAACGAGAATATCCAGCATCACCTTGCATATACCAAGAAGCATATATATGTACCAAAAAACTGACACCTATAACTACAGAAAGCATTACTAAAGATAAACCATCTATCATAAACGACACAGGAATATGCAAATGATCTACAGAAATCCATACCCATAACGATTGCACATATTTATTCATACTAGTAACATGATTAAAATAATCAATAACAATATATACAGTTACCAATCCCGAAAAACCTATACTACCAATACCAATTATGGAAGAAATTTTTTCCTTCCATAAATTATTACAAAAAGATAAAGATAAAAACCCTAATAAAGGAAATAATACTGTCAAATAAATTAAATTCATCCATACATCTCACTAATTTTATCTACATCTAAAATTTGGTAATGACGGTACAAACGTAATACAACCGTTAAACAAATACTAGCCTTAATAGCAGATAAAGTAATTACCAAAATATACATAATATGCCCATCAACTTGATTCAAATATGTACTAACTACTACAAACGCAAATGCTGTAGCATTAATCATAATTTCTAATCCTAGTAAAATAAAAAACAAATTACGTCTAATTATTACTCCTGTTAATCCTATTATAAAAAGAAGACCTACTAAAATAAGTGCGTGAGATAATGGAATCATTACTTCTCCATAAAATTAAAAAATATTAAAATAATAAAAAAATTATTTATTAAATAAATTATTTATTATAAATTATTTATCTTGCCCTAAATGTAATACTACTATTAATCCACTTAATAATAACATTGACGCAATTTCTACTACTAAAAGATAAGGGCCAAACAAAAACAAACCAACATTTCTTGCATCAACTAAATACATATTAATATCATGACTTTTGATATTGCAAAAACTATATAGTAATAACATTAATAATAAGATAGAAGCAAAAATAGCACCCAAACTCATTATAGACCTCAAAACATTAAATTCATCCTTTATCTGAATATTATCAGTATTTAACATCATTATCAAAAATATAAAAAGTACCATAATGGCACCGGCATAAATTATAATCTCTAATGCACCAGCAAAATAAGCTCCCAAAGAAAAAAAACTACAAGAAATAGCTAACAATGAAATAACTAAATACAATAATGCATACAATGGATGAGCATGAATAATAACCTGTAATGTCGCTATAACCGCTACTATGCTAAAAAAATAAAAAACTAATTTCAAATTTATTGTTACTCCTTCTTTTCTCCTAAAATAATGAACAAAACTAAGGTAACAAACTTTTAACATCTACAGGAGAAGTCTCATGTTTACCTTCACCTTTCAATTTACCTTGAATAGCCATACCAGTAGTATGATAAAAATCATAACCACGATATTTACCAGGACCAGAAATTAAAAGATTTTTCTTTTCATAAACTAAATCCTGTCTCTCAAATTCACCCATTTCACAATCTGGTATAAGTTGAATAGCCATAGTAGGACAAGCTTCTTCACACATACCACAAAAAATGCAACGTGAAAAATTAATACGGAAAAACTCTGGATACCAACGACCTTGGTTATTTTCTGATTTTTTTAATGAAATACAACTAACTGGACAAGCTACTGAACATAAATTACAAGCTACACATCTTTCATTCCCATCAGAGTTACGAGTTAATACAATACGACCCCGAAATCTAGGTGACAAATGTAAAGGAACATCAGGATACATTATAGTTTCACGTTTATTAAATATATGTAATCCAGTACTCCAAATACTATGCAAAATGGTTAAAATACTCTTAAAAAAATCTTTAAATTTATAGAATTCAAACATTATATTTATCCATTCTATTTATTTATATACAAAATAATAAAAGCAGTGAATAATAAATTACACAATGTAAGCGGTAAACAAATCTTCCAAGCCATTTTCATAACCTGATCATAACGTGGACGAGGTAAAGATGCACGCACTAAAATAAATAATATTACAAAAAAAATAACCTTCAAAATAAACCAAAAAAATGGCGGCAACCACGGACCCAACCAACCACCAAAAAATAAAGTTACAACTAAAGCTGAAATATTAATTATACCAATATATTCACTAATAAAAAATAAACTAAACTTGATACCAGAATATTCAATATGATAACCACTAGCTAACTCTTGTTCTGCTTCTGGCTGATCAAATGGATGACGATGACAAATTGCAATTCCAGCTAAAAAAAAAGTAATAAACCCAAAAAATTGAGGTACAACATTCCATAAATCCGTTTGTTTATTAACAATAACATTCAAATGTAATGAACCAGATTGAGATACAACGCCCATTAAAGATAAGCCTAAAAAAATTTCATAGCTCAAAGTCTGTGCTGTAGCACGTATAGCACCTATCAAAGAATATTTATTGTTACTTGACCAGCCAGCTAATAGAACAGAATAAACTGTTAATCCAGACATCATTAAAAAAAAAAGTATACCAATATTAAAATCTGCAATAATCCAAGTAGAAGTCACAGGTATTATAATAATAATAACCAACAAAGACACAAAAGAAATCACAGGAGCAAGAACAAAAATAAATCTGTCAGCAAAAGGAGGAATCCAATCCTCTTTAAAAATTATTTTTATCAAGTCTGCTAATAATTGCAAAGATCCACCCCAACCTACTCTATTAGGACCATAACGATTCTGAAATAAACCTAATAGACGACGTTCGAAAAAACTTAAATATGCACCAGAAACAAATATTACTACCAAAGTAATAATAGATCTTTTAATCAATAAACAATTTTCAGTAACGCTTGATAATAAACAATTCATAATAAAATACCTTGCAATTGATTAACTTTCATTCCCAAAAAAGACATAGGAAAACCTGGAAAACCTAACGGTAAACCAAGACAACCCCGACTTAAAAAACTACTAAATTTGACAGGTAAACGTAATTCTTGACCAGAACAACAAAATGATAATAACATTTTATCACTAATACCAATATAATTAGCATCTTCTGTATTAAGCACTACACAAGGTAAAGGCATGCATTTTTGAATAAAAATTGAGCGTTGTGACATTTCTTCACTACCAAATAAATACCAATAAGGCACAATACACCAATTGTCATTTTTATTAAAAACATATTTTGAAGGAACTATATCAAACCAATTTAATTGTATATTACTAATACTCAAAAAACGAATACCATTACTAACGAAATGCGCATGACTATTTAATTCATTCTTAAATTTATTCCAAACTTGTGAAGAATTCCAACCAGGAGCCCACGCAAAAGCAACATGATTATAAGATAAACTACAATAATCAACATTACCTTCCATAGAAAAAGTAAACATAGAATCAACATCTTGCGGAACATAAGAATCATAATCATTAATACTCGCACCCATTACAGTGCGTCCACTACAACGATGTGAAGAACGAGCTAATTTTCGACCATGAACACGAAATGATGCAGAAGGAGCTACCTTTTTTATATCAGTAAATTGAGGCATCTCCTTAATTATAGCATCGAGTGCATGATCAAAACATAACCATTTTAGATTATCATTATTTAAGTAAGAAGAGCGAATCAAATTTAACCAACGCCAGCTTTCTAAAGCTATTACATCTCTATCATAAAAATCTGGTTGATAACATTTAAAAAACCTCTGTGCACGACATTCTTGATTAATTAATGTACCATTACTTTCCGCAAAAGTAGTTGACGGTAAAAATAAGTCAGCCTTTTTATGAAAAGAATAATGCTGATGATCTAATATGATTAATTTTTTGATTTTACCAAATGCTTGATCAACACTTTGCGATATAGCATAACGATAAGGATTATTTTCTAATAAAATAACGCAATCAATTAAACCATGTTGCATGTTATCAAGTGCATCATCTAAACTACCACATGTATCCATCATACCTAATCCAATACTATTAGCATCAGCTACGACAAAAGTAAGTCCAACATTTTTACCAATTTTTTTTAAAGATTTAGCAATATTAGCAGCAGCTGCAATTACGAAATCACTTCCAGCATTACTACCACTAATAATAAGCGGTTTATTAGATTTAATTAAAGCTCTCACTATCATATTCAGTTTTTTTTGTAATACAGGATCAAAATCATTAACTTTAGGAGCTGAATTATCTAAAGCATGAGCAATAGCAAAACCAAAACGTGCTTGTTCATCTATAGTAGCATAATATGTCCATGAAGAAATATCGTCTAATTGAGTACAATCAATATTTGTAATAAACAATGGATATTTAGCATTACAACCAACATTCATAACTGCAGAAGCATGCCACTCAGCAATTTTGTTAAATGATGCTATTGCCTTTGATTTTCTTTTTACAGCTTGGCGAACAGCCAAAGCAATTCGAGCAGCAGTGTGAGTTAAATCTTCCCCCAAAATTACAATAGCATCATAACTTTCTATCTCCTGTAAAGATGGAGTATACACACCACTACTATATAATATATTTAATATCAACTTTAATCTATTAAGTTCACCCTTATGCACACCAGCATAAAAATTATCCTGACCTACTAATTCCCTCAAAGCAAAATTACTTTCAATACTAGCACGAGAAGAGCCGATACCAATTATTGTAGAATGACCATTTTTTAAAAAATTTGTAGCAATCTTTACAGCTTTTTCTGCACTCAAAATAACCCAATTATCAACATTCTTTTTATATACAGGTTTTTTTGGCCGATTTTTAAGATTAACATAATCACAACCAAATCTACCGCGATCACATAAAAAATAACCATTTACAACACTATTATAACGATTTTCGATACGACACAATTCCCCATAACGTTCACCAATAATTATATTACAACCAACACTACATTGATGACAAACACTAGGAGAAAATTGTATATCCCATTTACGAGCATAATGATGTGACTGAGTTTTATCAGTAAATACACCTGTAGGACAAATTTCTATAAGATTACCAGAAAACTCATTTTCTAACATACCATCTTGTATTCGACCAAAATAAATTTGGTCATGTGTACCATAAACACCAAAATCCTTACCATCTGCATAATCTTTATAATAACGTACACAACGATAACAAGTTATACAACGATTCATCTCATGAGAAATAAAAGGTCCTAAATATTGATTATGATAAGTCCGTTTTTTAAAACGATAACGACGCGAATTCTGCCCCGCCATAACAGTCATATCTTGTAAGTGACAATTACCCCCTTCTTCACATATAGGACAGTCATGAGGGTGGTTAATCATAAGTAACTCTATTATATTACGTCTAAACCTTTTTATTTCTTCATCATACAGTGATACACACATACCATTTGATACTGGAGTCATACAAGACATTATTAATTTTCCTTGATGTACATCATTATTCACATAGTGTTTAATTGCACACTGACGACAAGCTCCAACACTACCAAGTACTGGATGCCAGCAAAAATATGGAATATTAAAGCCAAGAGAAAGGCAAACAGCTAATAAATTAGTTGATTCATCCATAATATCATAATTTTTCCCATCTATATTAATCACGCCCATAATTTATAACTCGAATAAAAAATTTTATAATTAATTTTTTAATAAATTTGATGTAACATCATAAAAAAATAATACTAAACAATTATAACGTACTTAATTGTAATAAAATAAATAGGCATCTACATAACTTTAAGTAAAGTTACTTTACTGCTTTTAAAAAATTATCTATACATCATCTGTATGACGCAACTTGATAATAAAATCACTTGAAATACCTTCTTCAAATTCTTCCATAAAATACTTCAATGCACTTTGTAAAGGCTCTATAGCACCAGGAGCATGAGCACAAAAAGTTTTTCCAGGGCCTAGAATAAAACATAATTCTTCAAGAATTTTAACATCTCCCGGGTGACCAGTTTTTTCTTCCAATGACATTAATAATTTAACTATCCAAGGTAAACCATCTCGACAAGGAGTGCACCATCCGCAAGACTCCCTAGCAAAAAACTCTTCCAAATTACGCACTAAAGATACCATACTCATCTCATGATCCACAACCATAGCAATAGCCGTACCTAAACGACTACCAGCTATACTCACTGTATCAAAATCCATATTAATATCTAAATGGTCATAAGTAAAAAACGCGGTACTTGCTCCTCCAGGCTGCCAGGCCTTTAAATGCAGGCCCGCGCACATACCGCCAGCATAATCCTCTAAAATTTCACGCGCAGAAGTACCAAAAGGTAATTCCCAAACACCTGGATTATTCACTCTACCGGAAAACCCCATTAATTTTGTACCAGTGTCTTGACTCTTTTTGGCAGAAATATTTTTGTACCAATTTATTCCATGTTCAACAATTGCAGGTAAATTACACAAAGTTTCCACATTATTAATACAAGTAGGTTTACCCCATAATCCTACAGTGGCAGGAAAAGGAGGTTTAGCACGTGGAATGGGTCGTTTACCTTCCAAAGAATTAATCAATGCAGTCTCTTCTCCACAAATATAACGACCGGCTCCAGTATGTAAATATATTTTAAAATTAAAACCACTACCAAGTATATTAGTTCCAATTAACCCAATATCGATAGCTTCTTGAATGGCACGTAATAAATATAAAGATACATTAACATATTCATAACGTAAAAAAATATAACTACAAACAGCTTGAATTGCATAGCCAGCAATTAATATACCTTCTATTAAAAGATGCGGTAATCTTTCCATAAGAAATCGATCTTTATAAGTACCAGGTTCCATTTCATCTGCATTACACAACAAATAACGAATATCACCCATTGTATACGCTGATGGCATCAAACTCCATTTAACACCAGTAAAAAAACCAGCACCGCCACGTCCCCTTAAACCAGAATTTTTAATTAACGCAACAACTTCATCATGCTGCATATATTTTAATATTTTGCGTATACTAACATAACCATTTTTACTCTGATATTCCTTTAACCATACTGGCTGATCGTCTTCACGCATTCTCCAAGTAAGAGGATGTGTTTCAGGAGTTCGTGGATAAATAAAATTCATTGATATTTTTCCAATATATAAAAAATAGATTCTGGAGTTAATTTTACATAGGTCTCATCATCTATCATCATTACAGGACTTTGATCACATTTTCCTAAACAACACGTGGGCAACAAAGTAAACTTACCATCGTCACTCGTTTCACCAATATTTATTTTTAATATTTTTTCTAAAATCATCTTTATTTTGTGATAACCCATAATATAACATACAACGCTATCACAAAAACGAATTATATGTTGACCAACCGGTTTACGGAAAATTTGATTATAAAATGTAGCTATTTCTTCTAAATCACACTGAGTAACATTTAAAGCTTGAGCAATGCTCCCAATAATGTTATCTGAAATCCAACCTCTCTTTCTTTGAACAATCTTTAACGCTTCTATCGCAGCAGCACGTGTGTTCTCACAATGAGATATTTCTCGTTGTATAGCACATAATTCCTCTTTACTTAAAAAAGATTTTTGAATCTTCATGTGTTTAATAGTAAACAATTAACGTTCATACAAAATCACTTCTAATATATAAATTAACGATCCACATCTGACATAACAAAATCAATACTACCTAGATATACAATTAAATCTGATATGACACTGCCACGAATTACTGAAGGAATTTGCTGTAAATGAGGAAAACTAGGCGTACGAATTCTTGTTCTGTAACTCATACTGCTACCATCACTTATTAAATAATAACTATTAATACCTTTAGTAGCTTCAACCATTTGAAAAGATTCATTAACTGGTATTATTGTTCCCCAAGAAACTTGTAAAAAATGTGTAATAAGCGTTTCAATATGTTGAAATACATGTTCTTTAACTGGGGGTGTAGTTAAAGGATGATCTGCTTTAAAAGGACCTGGAGGCATATTATCTAAGCATTGCTGTAAAATACGTAAACTTTGATATATTTCCTCTAATTTTAATATGACACGATTGTAACAATCACTTATACCATTACCTATAGGTATCTCAAAATCAAAATTATCATATCCAGAATAAGGACGATATTTTCGTACATCAAAATCAATTCCAGTAGCACGTAAACCTGCACCAGTAACTCCCCATCCTATTGCATCTTCAGCAAAATAAATACCTACATTTTGAGAACGATCGCGAAAAATTTTATTCTTCAACGCCACTCTCATATAGTAAGATAGTCGCTTTGGTAGCCAATCAAGACATTCCCGTAATAAATTATCCCAACCATTAGGTAAATCATTAGCTAAACCACCAATTCTAAACCAAGCAGGGTGCATTCTAAATCCAGTAATTAATTCAATAACATCATAAATTTTCTGACGATCAGTAAATGCTAAAAATACAGGAGTCATAGCACCAACATCTTGCAAGAAAGTACTAATATATAAAAGATGACTATTTATACGAAATAATTCCGATAGCATTATTCGAATAACATTAACGCGATCTGGAACAACAATTCCTGCCATTTTCTCTACAGCTAATATGTAAGGCATTTCATTAATACAACCACCCAAATACTCTATACGATCAGTATAAGGAATATAACTGTGCCAAGATTGACGTTCACCCATTTTTTCAGCACCTCGGTGATGAAAACCTATATCAGGAACACAATCTACAATTTCTTCTCCTTTCAATTGTAAAACAATGCGAAACACACCATGAACTGAAGGATGATTAGGCCCTAAATTAAGAAACATAAAATCTTCTTTTTTAGTATTTCTCTTCATACCCCATTCTTCAGGTTTAAAAAGCAATGACGACATTTCTATATTTTCTTTATCTTTATCTAATGTAAAAAGAGGGAATTCAGTAGCACGAGCAGGATAATCTTTACGTAATGGAAAACCCTTCCAAGTATTTGGCATAAGAATGTGAGTTAAATGAGGATGTCCTTTAAAAATGATTCCAAACATTTCCCAGACTTCGCGTTCATACCAGTTAGCATTAACAAATAAATGTGTAATTGTTGGTAAATATAATGAATTTTGCAACAATGGTACTTTAATCATTATATCTTTATTTTGATTAACAGAGATAAGATAATAAAAGATAGTAAAATCAGATTTAGGCAAGTTTTCTCGATAAATACGTAATCTCTCATCAATACCATGCAAATCGTACAACATAACATGTGGTTTAAATATATTTTTAAAAAACTCTACAACACTAATTAGAATGTCACGATTCACCCAAATAATCGGCGTTTCAGTACAAATATTTTGCAGTGTAAAACTATATTCCCCAAATCTTTTACTTAATTCATAAATTATGAAATTAATATAATTGTCCATGTTATAAATATTTAATAAAAAACATTTTCACTACATATACCCACTCAATCATTTATAATGATACTCAACAAAACAAAAATCTTACAAAGAAAACCTAATCAATAACAATCGCACTCATAATTAATCATCTATTCAATTAATTACCTTACTCTCTACCCTATATACCACCTAATATTTTTAAATATTATCAGGAGATTGTAAATTAATTACAGAAATACGTTCACTATGTTTTCTTTCACGTTCAGATTTTATATGCATACGATATACATTTTGTTTACCTATGACCCAAGATAACGGACGACGTTCACTTTTGATATATTTTTTTAAAAGTAGCAATGCTTGAATATAAGATTCCGGGCGAGGAGGACATCCAGGTACATAAATATCCACGGGTATAATTTTATCTACACCCTGCACCACTGAATAAATATCATACATTCCACCAGAGCTAGCACATGCCCCCATCGCAATTACCCACTTAGGTTCTAACATTTGATTATATAATTTTTTAATAACAGGAGCCATTTTAATAAATGGAGTGCCAGCTATAACCATTAAATCCGATTGTCTAGGAGAAGCTCTAATTACCTCAGAACCAAAACGAGCTACATCATGTACAGAAGTAAAAGCCGTCACCATTTCCACATAACAACAAGATAATCCAAAATTATAAGGCCATATTGAATTACTTCGTCCCCAATTAACTATTTTATGTAACAAATCCGCTAACTTACTAAAATAGACATTATTTTTAATATTTTCTTCTAAATTATTTATTTTAACACTTGATTTTTTAGAAAAATCAAAATCATCACTCTTTTTTGACGTTACACGTGTAATAGAATAATCCATAACTTACGGCACCTATTATTAATCTTCATAACATAGTTAAATATTAACAACAGAAGACAAAATATAAAATATTTATTTTTACTCGTCAATTATACTTTGTATATTTATGCTTTGTATATTTATATTAACTTAATATGTAAAAAATATATACATACAAAAAAACAATAATTTTTAGTTACCTAAACATGATAATGGGTGTTTTCTTACCCAATTAAAAATGCCAAAATTAAACAAATAAATTAAACTTACAAATAAAACAAAAATAAAAACAGTTGATTCAATAAAACCAAGCCATCCCGCTTCACGAACCACGGTAGACCATGCATAAAGATACAAACTTTCTGCATCAAAAATTACAAAAATTGCAGATATCAAATAAAACTGAACAGAAAAATTTAACCTAGCGCTTCCAACAGAAGCTATACCAGATTCAAAAGGTGTATCATCTTCACGCTGTAAAGATCGTTCACCTAATAAAAAACCAAAAAATAACATCACCAAACAAATACTGATTGAACCAATAAAAAAAATAACCCAACCCCAATTACTTTGCATAAAAAATACTCTCATTATAACACTTAAATTTTAATATGCATTGTATCTATCTGCACATATTTTTACAATATCAAAATACCTTCTTGCATATATATTAATATTGAAATACATTAATCATAATAATTTTTATCTAATTATATCTGTATAACAAATATAAAAAATTAACTACTTAATTTAAAAAATATTAATACCCAATTTATTATAATAAAACGAATAATTACAGATAAGAATAACAATGCTATCTATAATTTATACACAACAGAAAATTATAATTTATTTAAAAACTTATGTCATATAAAAATACAATTTTTATCAAAACATCCTAAATTTTAAATATATATAATTATTTTACTAATTTTTATAAATACTCACTACCTATTTTATTAGTGACATGTAATGATATAAAACTATAACAATATAAAACAAACCGATATCTATCTATAACAATCATGAACAAACGATAATCACTACAAATCATATACAATGAACATAATTATCATCTTAACATAAAAATAATATTATTCAATCATATAATAGTTGTCACAAAAACAACAACAAAACAAAATATATGCATATTGCATAACAAAAACATAACTATCAAAAATCTCATTCATTAAAATAATGTATTATACAATAATCATAAAATACAAAACTTTGATCCTTTAGCATCTTTCTATATGCTTAGAACATACCAATTTCAAGACTGGAGATACTGTATAAAACGAACCAAACACCAAAATACAATCTTCAACATCAGCATCCTCTATAACTTGATTCCATGCACTAACAACATCTTTAAACTGAAAAATCATATTACTATCAATCTTCATAGCCAACTCTTCCGCGCAAGCCCCTAAAGTAGTATCTATTGATGCACAATACCAAATATCTACTAAATGCAACAAATAACTTAATGTCTTAGTAATATTTTTATGTGATAACATACCTACAACCGCTCTTAATTTACCTGTGAAATGAACAGCAATTAAACGCTTGGCTAAGTATTTAGCTGCATGAGGATTATGAGCCACATCTAAAATTACAAGTGGTTGTCGATTAATAATCTGAAAACGACCCAATACAATTGTATTATTTAATCCTTGTTGTATTGCTTTTTGAGATATTGACAACGGTAAACATCTAATTGCAGCAATTGCAGTAGCTGCATTATTTAATGGAATATGAGGTAACAACAATGATTTTAATATATAATTATTCGTCCACCAATGCCAAGTTTTCTTTTCTACACGATACCACCAGTCACGTTCTTTAATAAAAAGTAAAGCATGACGTTGTGCAATGATATCTAAAATAACAGATTGTAACTTTTCACCAATTACTGCGGGCTTATTATAACGTAAAATACCGGATTTTTCTCTAGCTATGCTTCTAATATCTATCCCTAACAAGTCAGTATGATCGAGCGCTATGTTAGTGATTACAGAAACATCAGGATCGACAATATTAGTCGCATCTAAACGACCACCCAAACCAACCTCTAAAATTATTATTTCTAACTGTGATTGTTTAAACAAATATAATGCTGATAAAGTAGCAAATTCAAAATAACTTAAAGATATTGAACCACGCGCTTCTTCAATTAATGCCATAACTTCAATATGGATAATATCAGGCAATTCTTTTCCTTGAACACGAATTCTTTCAGTATAAGTTAATAAGTGAGGAGATGTATAAAGACCAACTCTGAAGCCACTGGAAAGTAAAATATTTTCTAATAAATAACAAGTTGTTCCTTTACCATTAGTTCCTCCTACAAGTATAATACTTCTTGTCGTTATATTACTACACAAAAGATTTAATCTCGTAGCTACAGTAAGTACTCTATCTAAATTCAAATCGATATTCTTATAATGCAAAGTACTAATATAATTTAGCCATTGTAACAATGATGATGTAGTATCTGGTAAAAAAAATTTTTTATTCATTATAATAAATCAAATACTATTTTATATAAAAATAACCATTCATTAGTCTTAATAATATTAACTTTAGTCATAAGGCTGGGGCTTATTTATTAATTTAGCTAACAATCCTGCAAGACGTAATCTTAATTCCGGGCGGCGAATAATTATATCGATTGCGCCTCTGTCTAATAAAAATTCACTGCGCTGAAATTTATCAGGCAATGTTTCACGTACCGTTTGTTCAATAATGCGTGGACCTGCAAACCCTATTAAAGCTTTAGGTTCAGCAATATTCACATCACCTAACATTGCTAAACTAGCGGATACCCCTCCCATAGTAGGATTTGTTAATACCGAAATATAAGGCAGACATTGATCACGTAGTTTAGCTAGAGCAGCACTAATCTTAGCCATCTGCATTAATGAAATTAATGCTTCTTGCATACGAGCACCTCCACTAGCAGAAAAACAAATTAAAGGACATTCACTATCTAATGCTTGACTAACAGCACACACAAACCGAGCACCTACTGCTGATGACATTGAACCACCAATAAAAAAAAATTCAAATGAAGTCACAACTACCTTCATACCATACAACGTTCCTTGCATAACAATTAAAGCTTCCCTCTCATTAGTAAGTTTTTGAGCAGAAAATAATCGATCTTTATACTTTTTTAAATCTTTAAATTTTAAAAAATCTTTTGATTCCAATTCTTTACCTATTTCACATACATTTTCTTTGTCAAGAAAAGACAATAATCTTGCCCTTGCAGATATATACATATGACAATCACATTTTGGACATACTTCTAAATTCTTTGTTAATTCTGCGCGATATAACACTTGTTTACAATTTTTACATTTTGTCCAAACTCCCTCAGGAATATTTGCTTTGCGTGTCAGTATAATATTTCTTTTCTTTAAAATACGTTCAATCCAACTCATAGTATCATTGCCTCATATAAAATATACACTTACATACTAATTTATAAAAAAATAATTATTTATAAAATAATCAATAATTTTTTATAAAAAAATAACAATTCCTTATAACTTACTATGTGTACTCAAGAAAAGCTAAATTAAAAAATACAATACTATAAACAACACAATTTACCAACGCGGCAATATCGCAATTAATAATTAATTATTAATAAGATAAATTAATTACACAAAATAGAACTTTATTCCATAAACGAAATGGTTGTATCTTTTTCCAAAGGAAAATTAAACATCGTGGCATATTTAACAGAAAATAAATACAAACCGTCTGGCGGTGCAATAATTGTGCTCAATAATGATCGATCGCGTGTATATAATAATTCAGCAATCCAATTTACAGGTCGATGACCAAAACCAACCTCCATCAAACTCCCTACTATCTTTCGTACCATATGATGCATAAAAGCATTCGCTTCAATGTCTATTATAATATATTTCTTTTTTTTCAATATATATAAATGATACAAATTACGCAAAGAAGAACGAGATTGACAATGCATACTACGAAACGAATTAAAATCATTTTCTCCTAATAAACATTGTGCAGATGTAAACATTTTATCGACATCTAAAAATTTTTGACAATGAGTAACTTTTTTATGCAAAATTGCAGGTCGAATATCATGATTATAAATAATGTAATAATAACGCCTTGACAATGCACTAAACCTGGCATGAAAATCTTGATTTACTATAGCACTCCAATGCACAACAATATTTGATGGCAAATAACTATTAACTCCTAACGTCCAAGCAGACTTTGGACGACATGACGTTGTTTCAAAGTGTACAACTTGTCCTACTGCATGCACTTTTGCATCAGTTCGTCCAGCACAAACGACTACTATTTTTTCTGAAGCTATTTGAGATAAAGCTTCCTCTAAACTTTGTTGCACACTAGGTAAACATGGTTGACGTTGCCAACCATGGTAATTAGAGCCATCATATTCGATACATAAAACTATCTTAATTGCCACAAGAAAATTTTTCCCATATCGAACACAACGTCGTTCTCAAAAATAACATAAACATCTAATTATTAACTCACCTGTATTTAAAAATACAAAAAAAATACCCTTTAATAATAAGCATCTTTATTTAAAATAATATTTTCCAAAACCTAATTTCATTAATATATACATATCAGTAGTAATATTAGTGCGTACATTTAATGAAGACCATTCTCAACAAGAAAAATAAAATTTACGAAAATATTCAAACCGACCTATTTCCCCTGCAATACATCGTAATAAAACGTCATCATAATAAATATTATATATAGAATGCACAAACCATACAAAACTTTTGCATCCAACTTATTATGTAATTGCATATGATACATTTTTTTAAGATTTAAAAAATTTAAATTATTTTGTTTTTAATGAAAAAATTAATACAAGCATTAAATATTCGTTGTGCAGTATTAATTTTCCCCTCGATACTAGCACCGGCTATATGAGAGGTGCCAATATCCACATAAGTTAATAACGCTAACGATATTAATAGTTCACCTTTCCAAACATCTAAAACTACATTTATCTTTTTACCTTTTCGTCATGCTTGTAATAATATATTATTGTTAACCACCCCACCACGACAAGTGTTAATTAAAATACGATTACTTAGCAAAGCAGATAATAATTCATTATTTATCATATGCCAAGTAGAATAAGTCTCGCTATATTTTAAAGGAACATGAAAATAATATATCTGCTTCCATTACTAATCTCTCTAGTGATTACCAATTTTCATTCACTCCGGATTCCTGTAACAGAAAATCACACAATAATGTCTCTATACCAAATAATTTCAAAAATTTATAAAGAAGTTCACCAATATTACCCAAACCAATTATACCAATAATTTTGTCACGTAAAAAAAAATATGCCGCTTTGCCAACAGAAATAATGCAGAAAAACATACTCAACCACTGATCTTGCATTACAACCAGAAACGTTAACAAATGCAATACCAGATTTTACTAAATAACTTTGATCAAGATGGATCCATATCAGAAGCAGCAGAACCAACAAATTTCACATTAGTACCATGAAGTAAACTATAATCTACTTAAGTCACTGAACGTACTATCACAATATCAACAGATTTTAATTTATGAATTGGAATATTATAACCATCTACAAGAAAAATAATAAAAACCCAATTGAGTAAAGATATGCCTAATATATAACAAATTTTTATCAATTAAAATTTTCATTATCTTTTCTGTTACTAAAGATCATCATTAAACATTTAAATAATCAAATAATTTTATTAATTTTGCTATAGAACATAAAACAAAATACATAAAACATAAAAAAATTCTCTTTGAAAAATTATGTCTCAAAAAAACATACATGTATTTTATTTACACGAATAAACAATATTATCCCTAATAAATAATTCAATAACATACAATATTAAAAAACAAACAATACTAAGAACCAGTTTCTTATCTAACAATATAAAATATGTAAAAACATAAATATGCAAAACAATTTTTACAATAATAAATTCACATTTTAAACAACAAACACAATTTCGACATAATTTTTTAAACATTAATTTATAAAAAAATCAATTAAATGACTAAAATTTACGCATAACCAAAGTCACATTAGTCCCACCAAAACCAAAACTATTCGTCATAACTGTGTGTAATGTGCACGAAGTAGGGGCAGTAACAATTTGCATATCTTTCGCCTGAATATCCAATTCATCTATATTAATACTAGGAGCAATAAATCCATATTCCAACATTAACAAAGTAAAAATCACCTCATGTACTCCAGCTGCACCTAAAGAATGACCAGTCATAGACTTAGTAGATGAAATAGCAGGTAATTCTCCTTTAGAAAAAGTTTTACGAACAGCCCACAGTTCTTTTATATCTCCTATTTGTGTCGACGTACCATGAGTATTAAGATAATCAATAGAAGAATTTATACCTTTTAATGCCATTTTCATACATCTAACAGCTCCTTCTCCAGATGGAGCCACCATGTCTAATCCATCTGAAGTTGCACCATAACCAATAATTTCTGCATAAATATAAGCACCTCTATTTAATGCATGTTCTAATTCCTCAATAACAATAATTCCTCCACCTCCAGCAATAACAAAACCATCACGATTAACATCGTAAGTACGTGATGCTTTTTCTGGTACATTATTATATTTAGTAGATAATGCACCCATAGCATCAAATTCACAAGCCATCTCCCAACACAATTCCTCTCCACCTCCAGCAAATATAATAACTTGTTTACCAAACTGAATTAACTCCACAGCATTACCAATGCAATGAGCGGAAGTGGAACATGCTGAACTGATGGAATAACTAACACCTCTAATCTTAAAAGAAGTTGCTAAACATGCTGATATACCAGATGCCATAGCTTTAGTTACCATATAAGGACCGACTCCTCGTAAACCGCGAGAACGCATACCATCTGAACCTAATACTTGATTACGCGGAGAACCACCACCAGAGCCAACAATAAGACCAATATCATCATTAACAATATCATCACGAGTTAGTCCAGAATCACCTATTGCTTGTTCCATAGATAAATAAGCATAAATAGATGCATCACTCATAAAACGCATAAACTTTCTATCAATTAACCCTGACGTATCAAGCTTTATATTTCCCCACACTTGACTACGCATACCAGAATCTTTTAGTTCTTGAGAAAAAGTGATTCCAGATCGACCTTGTTGTAAAGAAGTTAAAACTTCTTCTTTATTATTACCTATACTTGACAAGATACCCAAACCAGTAATCACTGCTCGTTTCATTTCACAATGCCTTTTAATTTAAAGAATCTAATTTAACAAAATCCTATAAATTTTACAATAAACTATCTTTTTTTGATATACTTTGTTTTTAACATTATAAAAAACATAGTAGTATACTATACAATAAATTAATATTTAAATCAAAACATATAATATTGCACACAACATCTACCTTTCGATTATAGAATTTATTAATATTAAAATTTCACTATATTAATAGAGCGTACATAACAAAAACTGAACATGAAATATTTCATGAAAAAATGAAATATGGTAAATATTTAATCAGAATATAACAAACTTCAAAAATCTAAATAAATCTTTTAATATTATTTTAGTGATAACTTTACCAATTTTTGTCATTTTTAAAACATATACCAGTCAACACAAAATACAATTAACATGTCAAATACCAAAACGTCGCATAATATCAAACAACAAGTAAAAATATATAAATTTACCAAAATTAAAAACAACAACATAAACATACAAAAAAATGTATTACGTGATATAACAAACTTATCTACAATAGTAGATTTACTACGTTGGACTGTAAGTCAATTTAATAATTCAACGATTGTTTATGGACACGGCACTGATAATGCGTGGGATGAAGCATTAAATTTAATTTTACCCACTTTAAATTTACCTATTAATGTGCCACCAGAAATATACCAATCTCATTTAACACAAAAAGAAAAAATAAGATTAGTCAAAAAAATCATACAACGCATTAAAACACGTATTCCGGTACCCTACTTAACCAATCAATCCTGGTTCTGTAAATTAAAATTCTACATAGATAGACGTGTTTTTATACCTAGATCTCCAATAGGAGAAATTATTAATAATAATTTTTGTAATCTATTACCTCATCAACCTTCTCATGTTTTAGATTTGTGTACAGGAAGTGGATGCATTGCTATCGCAATTGCTACTGTTTATCCCAAAATAAAAGTTGATGCAGTAGATATCTCTAAAAAAGCACTACAAATAGCAGAAATAAATATTCAAATACATAACATGCAAAAACGAGTAATCCCTATATATTCAAACTTATTCAATGACATACCAAAAATAAAATATGACCTTATTATCACTAATCCACCTTATGTAAAAAGAAATGAGATTAATTATTTACCAAAAGAATTTCGAATTGAACCTCTCTTATCTTTAACAGGAGGATGCGACGGATTACAAATAATCCGTCGCATCCTCACCGATTCTTCAAAATATCTTAACAAAAATGGAGTATTAATTTGCGAAGTAGGTAAAAATAAAGAACAGTTAAAAAAATTATATCCACACATTCCATTCTACTGGATACCTTTGAAGAATGGTGGTGAAGGTGTCTTTTTACTTACTAAAAAACAATTAAATAATCATAATATTGAATGATAAATAAAAAAATTTTGTTAAAATAAATATTAATCTTGATAATCAAAAACATCTAAATACATTTTTAACAAATAAAATTTAAGGATATAAAATGGCTGGAAATAGCATTGGTCAATTTTTCCGAGTTACGACCTTTGGTGAATCACATGGAACAGCTTTAGGCGCTATTATTGATGGAGTTCCACCAGGAATTACTTTAAAAAACGAAGACCTACAACATGAACTAAATAAAAGACGTCCAGGTTTTTCCCGTTATACAACCAAAAGAGTTGAACCAGATGAAGTTCAAATATTATCAGGAGTATTTAATAATATCACAACGGGCACTAGCATAGGTTTACTAATTAAAAATATAGATCATCGTTCGCAGGATTATAATATAATTAAAAATCTTTATCGACCTGGTCATGCTGATTATAGCTATGAAAAAAAATATGGTCACAGAGATTATCGTGGAGGTGGACGTGCATCAGCTCGTGAAACAACAATGCGAGTAGCTGCTGGAGCTATTGCAAAAAAATATCTTACTGAAAAATTTAATACAAAAATACGCGGATTTTTATCTCAAATGGGTAATATTGTTTGTAAATTACATGATTGGGAACACATTCAACAAAATCAATTCTTTTGTCCAGATCCTACACAATTAGATGCATTAAATACATTAATACGTCAATTAAGAAAAAACGGGAACTCAATAGGAGCTAAAATTACTATTATAGCAGAAAATATACCTGCAGGATTAGGAGAGCCAGTATTTGATAAACTTGATGCTGACTTAGCCCATGCATTAATGAGTATAAATGCGGTAAAAGGAGTAGAAATTGGAGATGGTTTTTCAGTAATTAGTAAATTTGGTAACGAAAATCGTGACGAAATTAGCCCTAGTGGTTTTTTAAGCAATCATGCTGGCGGTATTCTTGGTGGTATCAGTACGGGACAACCAATAATCTTGCATTTGGCATTTAAACCAACTTCTAGTATTACAATACCTGGAAAAACTATTACCAGTTCCAACCAACCCGCAACAATAATAACACAAGGTCGGCATGATCCATGTGTCGGTATCCGTGCAGTACCTATTGCAGAAGCAATGACAGCTATTGTCTTAATGGACCATCTATTACGACAACAAGCTCAATGTGGAAAATTAAAATAATACACAAACACACAAAATATAATCAAAATTAAAATACGCCTATAAATAAAATATAACAGCATAAATTAATATAATTACTCAATGTTATCTATCACTTAATAAAAAACAAATAAAATCTAAAATTTTTATTATTTATAATATTAATACACAATAATATTCATTTAACTATAATTAAATTGTATACGTAATTGTATAATATATATCATATTTTTAAAACATAAAAAACAACTAAAACAATTATATAATATTAATTATATCTTTATATTCTTGATATTTCTCAATATTTATATGATATATTGTATTAATCACAAAACCCTGTAATAACAATTCGAATATACTTATTATAAATGCATTAATATTACAAAATATCAAAAAAATAATTATTATTATTACAATATTGTATATCATACACAATTATCTAATAGAAATAAATTGTACGACGCCATGTATTTGTTAATATATTTTTTTAAAATATGAACAATTTCGTATATAATTGAATATTAATATATATTCATAAAAATACTTTTAAAAATTTAATTGCTAAACAACACAACTTAATAAAAAATATTAATATTCTAAAATTATAATCATTAATATATAATATGTCTTCGTAGTTAAAATGGATATAACAAGCTCCTCCTAAGAGCTAATTACAGGTTCAATTCCTGTCGAAGACAAAATATTTAAACAAATTAAATAAAACATATAAAATTAAAAAAATGTTAAATAATTAGCTAAATATATTCCTTATAACAAAAGAATCAACAATAAATGAATACTATTTTGAAATATTAAATAACCCATTATAATATTTGATAATCTATAATAGTCCCAATTAACAAATAAATATTTAAGATAACAACTATAATTGTAATTGACCAGCCCAAAACTTTAATAAATGAAGAATTAACCATATCATCCATTAAACGAACATTACCAGTAAATATTAATAATGGCACTAATGCTAACGCAATTCCAAAACTAAGCAATACCTGACTAGTAACCAAAATATGAGTTGGATTAATACCAAATAAAATTACCATAAATGAAGGCAACATAGTAATAACACGACGTAATAATAACGGTATGTTAAAATGCACGAAACCTTGCATAACAACTTGTCCAGCCATAGTCCCCACTACTGTTGAAGATAAACCGGCTGCAGCTAAACTTAATCCAAAAACTGTAGCAGCAGTATGGTTTAATAAGGGAGATAAAGTAAGATAAGCGTCATCTAAATCGGTAATACCAGTATGCCCGCTAAAATGAAACACAGCTGCTGCAGTAGCCATCATAGATAAATTGACAAATCCAGCAATTGTCATTGCTACTGCTACATCTAATTTTGTAGAAGAATAACGATTAGCACGAGTCTCATTTAGGTAATTATTTTGAGTCAGAGAAGAATGTAAATAAATAACATGTGGCATAATGGTAGCACCCAATACTCCAGCTGCAAGAAATATTGCATCACCATTAGGTAATATTGGCAACAACATACCTTTGCCCAAAATTTTCAATTCGGGTTGAGAATAACATAATTCCACTACATAAGAAAATGCTACAAATAATAACAATCCTCCAACAATTAATTCTAAAAATCTTATTCTATTACTTTGTAACATTAAAATTAAAAAAGTAATAAATCCTGTTAACAATGCACCTTGTAATAAAGAAACATCAAATAATATTTTAAAACCTATAGCAGCACCAATAAATTCTGCTAAATCAGTCGCCATAGCGATAATTTCTGCCTGTATCCAATATATCCACACCGCTGGTTTTGGAAAATGATCACGAATATGCTCTGCTAAATTTTTACCAGTAGCAATTCCCAATTTAGCAGATAATAACTGAATAAGCATGGCCATCAAATTAGCCCACACTACAACCCATAACAACTGATAACCAAAACTAGCACCTGCCTGAATATTTGTAGCAAAATTACCTGGATCAATATAACCTATTGCAGCTATAAAAGCCGGACCAAGCAATGTAAATTTAATTTTACTTACAGAATGATCCTTAATAGGATTAACATTCTTATTATTAAACATATATATGACCTTCATATAAAAGAATGCAATCAATATGTTCTTTAAATTTATAGCAATAACAATTTTAGTAAAAATTTTACTATAAACAAAGAACTCCTTTAAAAATACTCTACGTGTTTAAAAACAATTTTCATTTATTATATAATTTATATATAACTAAACTTTATAGCATGAGCTAATTCATTACAAGAAAAAACACAACTCGTCTACTAGTATTTACTAAATATACTAAACCTAAATTAATTTAAGAAAACTTTCTATAATAAAAAGATTAAACAAACATTTAACATCAAACAATTATTAAAAAAATCATCTATAATATAGTCTGATGCTATCTTATTTGTATCTCAAAATCATTTGTGTTAAGAAATATTATAAAACTAACAATATTAAAAAATTATACAAATAATACAAACACACGTATTATTTATAATTTCAATATATTAACTCAATACTTATTTTAAATAAATGAATACACTAAACCAAAATTACTTACAACTTAAAATATAATGTAGAGCTATATGAATTCGCTTTAATGAACGAAATCGACCTATTATATATATAATGCTAGTCAAATCAGGTGATTGATTAGACCCAGTAATAGCTACTCTTAATGGCATGCCCAATTTGCTTTTTTGTATTTTTAATATACTAATTGTCTCAATAAGAACTTCATTAATTGTATTTTTATCCCAAGTAGTTAATGAAATTAGTTGTTTACAAACAAAAATTAACGGCTGAGCTGCATCTAGACATAAATATTTTTCTGCCATTTTATTATTAAACAAAGAAAAATCTTGATAACAATAATGACAAGCAACAGCCATATCTTTCAAAGTTTTACAACGTGAACTAAATAACCTTACTATATCAATTAATTTAGGACCATTGCTAATATTAATTCCCTGTTTATCCAAATAATATCTTAAGCGCGAAGCAACATAACTAACAGGCAAATTCTTAATATAGTAATGATTTAACCAAATCAACTTCTTTATATCAAAAATACTTGGTGATTTACTTACAGAATTAAAACTAAAATATTTTTTCATCTGATTAACATTAAAAATTTCTTGATCACCATAAGACCATCCCAACCTAACTAAATAATTTAACATCGCCTCTGGTAAAAACCCACTATTCCAATATTGAATAATATCTAAACCACTATGTCTTTTAGAAAGTTTCCTACCATACACATCAAATACCATAGATACATGAGCATATACCGGTATCCATGCATTTAACGCTTTAAAAATATTAATCTGACGTGGAGTATTATTTATATGGTCCTCACCACGTATTACATGTGTAATTTTCATATCAATATCATCTACTACTACACAAAAATTATATGTAGGAACCCCATCACTACGACGAATAATTAAATCATCTAGCTCACGATTATCAAATATTATTAAACCTCTAATTTGATCATAAAATACTACTTGTCCATTGGATGGATTACAAAAACGAACAACATAAGATTTATTTATTAAACTATTCTTAGTTTGCTTCAAATATCTACAGTAACCATCATATCTAGGTTTGAGTCCCTTATCTATTTGCATTTTACGCAAAACTTCTAATCGGTCTCTTGAACAAAAACACTTATAAGCTTTACCTTCAACAAGCATATTATCTATAACGGTATTATAACGATCGAATCTTTTTGATTGAAAATATGGACCTTCATCCCAGTCAATATTTAACCAATCCATGGTTTTAATAATAAAATTAACATTTTTTTTAGTAGAACGTTCTACATCAGTATCATCTATACGAAGAACAAATTTGCCATTTTGTTGTTTAGCAAATAACCAAGCATAAAGAGCTGTACGCATACTACCAATATGTAAATTTCCAGTGGGACTAGGTGCAAAACGAGTCCTTACTATTTTCATAAATAACAATTTTATTATCAGTAATTATTGTTTATTATTATAAATATAATAAAATATGTTACAATGGTAGGATAGCAATATTATTTAATTAATGAATAAAATAAAATATTAGTTTTGAATATTTTTTAAAAAATATTGACTCATTTTTATGAATTAATATAATGCAATTTTTAAAACAAAATAGGTGATTAGCTCAATTTGGGAGAGCACCTCCCTTACAAGGAGGGGGTAGGCGGTTCAAATCCGCCATCACCTATAACTAAAAAGCTAAACATGCAACAACAATATTTCCACTCATAACTACAGCCGGGTCGTTAGCTCAGAAGGTAGAGCAGTTGACTTTTAATCAATTGGTCACAGGTTCGAATCCTGTACGACCCATTTTACCATTTCTTAATAAAATAACCTTAAAAGCTCATAAAATAAAAAATATAAATAATAAAAATAAAAATAAATATGAAATACTACTAATATTATTTAACTAACTTAAATATTTGTTATGCACAAAGATATAAAATATTACTATCTTTACCAAATATAAATAAATTTAATTAATTTTTAATAAATTTAACAATTCCATCTCTTCCATGATTTTAATATTCATTTGTATAGCTTTTTGTAACTTAGAACCCGCAGATTGACCAACAATTAATAAATCAGTTTTACTAGAAATATTATTATGAATTTGAGCTCCAAATAATAACAATTTATCCTCAACATCACGGCGCGAACAAATACTTAAAGATCCTGTAAAAACTATATTTTTACCAAAAAATACACTATGGATATTATTTGTATGTAAAGATAAAGGAGCAACTTCTAACCAATAAATACCAATAGAAGAACTAAGTAATTCTTTAACTATTTTTAAATTATATTGCTCTCTAAAAAAACGATATACATAACCAGCAACAACTCGACCAATATTCTGTACACGCATCAAAGATGCAATATCAGCATTAACCAATCTGTCCATAGTACCATAAAAAATTGCTAAATTAATAGCATGAACTATTCCAACTTTATATATACCCAAAGAATACAAAAAACGAGAAAAAGTAGTACATTTCGCCCTATTTAAAGAACGTAATAAATTACTTACAACTTTTATTCCTACATTATTTAAATTAAGCAACTGACTTTCATTAAGATAAAACAAATCAGCAGGCGTATAAACTAAACGATTTTCAATTAATTGATCTATTAAACTACTTCCTAAACCAACAATATTCATGGCTTTACGAGCAGCAAAATGTTGTATAGACCTTTTGCGTTGAGCACTACAAAATAAACCTGCATGACATCGTAATACAGCTTGCTGAACTACCCTATAAATTTTAGTATTACATACCGGACAATAATTAGGAAACTTAATTGGTTGCACTACATTAAACTTTCGATAAGATTTAACAACCTCTATAATTCGTGGGATTACATCACCTATCCTGCAAATAACTACTATATCGCCAATCATCAAATCAAGACGTTGAATCTCGTTGATATTATATAAACTTACATTACTTATTTTAACACCAGATAATAATACTTGCTCAATTCTAGCAACAGGAGTTAAAATTCCAGTGCGACCAACTTGAAAATCTACACTATATAATTTAGATATTTTTTGTTTGCTAGGAAACTTACAAGCGATAGCCCAACGAGGTGCCTTAAACGAATATCCTAATTTTTTTTGTAAAGATATATCATTTACTTTAATTACAACGCCATCAATTCTAAAACCTAAAACAGAACGCATCTTTTGTACATCATTATAATATTGCAATACTTCACCACTATTTTGACAAAGACGAGTATAATCACTAACAGGCATGCCTAAAAATTTACAATACTGTAAACGATCCCAATGCTGCTTAGGAAAATTACCTCCTTGCACACAACCAAAGCCATAGCAAAAAAAAGATAATTGTCTTTTGGCAGTAATTGCAGAATTAAGTTGACGCAAAGATCCAGATGCAGCATTTCTTGAATTAGAAAAGCTTTTTTTACCTTGTTTTATAAGATATTCATTTAATGCGATAAAATCTATATCTAACATGAACACCTCACCTCTGATTTCCAAAATATCAGGAAATGAAATATTATTAGTTATTTTAAACTTAGACGGTATAGTAGAAATTGTACGTACATTCGAAGTAATATCTTCACCGTAAATACCATCTCCACGAGTAGCCGCAGATACAAATACTCCATTTTTATACACAAGATTCACTGCTAATCCATCTAACTTTAATTCACAACAATAAGATATCCTAACTTCATCAACTAACATTACACGTAATCGTTTATCAAATGACAAAAATTCAGATTTTTCAAAAATATTATCCAATGATAACATTGGTGATAAATGACGTAGTTTTTTAAAAGTGGTATTTAATGTTCCCCCAATTAATTGGGTAGGTGATCGTACAGAAACACAACCCAAATATTTATTTTCTAAATCACACAACTCTTTCATAGTATTATCATATACTACATCAGATACTTCTGGATTATTATTTATGTAGTAAAAATAATTCCAACGAAGTAATAATTTACGCAACCAATCAATATATTCTTTATTGAAATTCATATAAAATAACCATTCATAAAGAAACTCATTCAAAATAAATAAACGCCCCAAAAAATAATATTCTGAAAGATAATCAACGCTAAATGACACGTATTACAAATCTTTATATTTAAATTATATTTAAAATCAAAATACACAAACAAAATCAATACAAATAAAAAAATACATTTTATAATATAACAACTATCATTTATATAAAAATCTTAAAAATGCAAATAAAACATACAAAGTATAAAAAAACACCTACATTTTCTTTACATCCTAAATGACATAACAAAACATGATACAATAAAATTAAAAAAATAATTATAAAAGTTTTACCTTATTTATATTGATCTTCAGTTTTTAAGAAAATGCTTCAAAACGTAATAAAATTAATAAACCATACAATTATACTTTACTAAAAATATGTAAAAACAAATGATCAAAGCATACTTAATCTCACCTTTAAAATAACGCAAAATAAATTATACTAAAATTCCTGTAAAACAATTAAAATAATCAATCGAAATATAACTTCTATAAAACTACAACAATTCTATTATATCATATTCCATATAATGATATACTTGTTTAAAATAACAAAAATATATATTTACAAAATAACACAAAATAATAAAAACACTACTAAATAAACCAAATTAATCATTAAAAATGATCTAAACAACATAAAATCATTCAAAATTTTATAAAGAAATAAAATATACCAAAACAATAAATATAAAAAATTTCTAAATAAAAAATAACACTAAAATTCAAAGGAATAAAATTATGAAAAATATTTATAAAGATAATTCTATGACAATAGGTAAAACACCATTAGTTCGCTTAAATAACATCGGAAATGGTCATATATTCGCAAAAATAGAATCACGTAACCCTAGCTTTAGCGTTAAATGTCGTATTGGTGCTAATATGATTTGGGACGCAGAAAAAAATAATTTACTAAAACCAGAAATTGAATTAATAGAACCAACTAGTGGCAATACCGGCATTGCATTAGCTTATGTTGCAGCTGCACGAAACTACAAACTAACACTTATCATGCCAAATAGTATGAGTCAAGAAAGACGAAAATTACTAAAAATATTGGGAGCAAATTTAATTCTTACAGCAGGAGAAAAAGGAATGAAAGGATCTATTGCTAAAGCTGAAGAAATAATTAATAAAAATCCTAAACGTTATTTAATGCTGCAACAATTTAATAATCCAGCAAATCCAGAAATTCATGAAATAACAACAGGTCCTGAAATATGGAAAGATATCAACGGACACATAGACATATTTATTGCTGGTGTTGGTACAGGAGGAACGATAACCGGTGTAAGTAGATTTTTTAAAAAAAATCACAATGAAAAAAAAATAACTATTATAGCAGTAGAACCGACTAATTCTCCAGTCATTACTCAAAAATTATCTGGAAAAAAAATTCAACCTGGAATACATAAAATCCAAGGCATTGGTGCAGGATTTATTCCAAAAAATCTTGACCTATCTCTTATAGATCACGTAATAACAATAAGTGACGATGAAGCTATTAATACTGCTAAACTTTTAATGAAGAAAGAAGGAATCTTAGCTGGATTATCATCAGGCGCTGCTATAGCTTCAGCAATAAAATTACAACAAAACAAAAACTATGCCAATAAAAATATTGTAACCATATTACCTTCTGCCGCTGAACGTTACTTCAGCACAGAACTATTTCATAATCTAGAATAATATAACATCTTAATAAGATTTTAATATTTATTAAACCTTTATTTTATCTTCTTAATAAAGAAGGTATCAGTTATTATTGAATAGCATACATCATATATGTTATAATGCGACTTTTTGTATATCTACATTTTACTAACAGAATATACTGTTTTTATCCATAACTCATACAAACATGTCAAAGATATTATATATCTTACATACAAGATAATAAAAACATTAAAATTCATATTTCAAAATATAGAGGAAAAAATGTACCAACAAAAAGTTATAATCACTACTCCTAACGGATTACATACACGTCCAGCTGTACAATTTGTTAAAAAAGCAAAAAGTTTTATCTCTGAAATTATCATTTCTTCTAACGGAAAAAGCGCGAATGCAAAAAGCTTATTTAAAATACAAACTCTTGGCTTAACACAAGGTTCTATAATTAATATCACTGCTACAGGAGAAGATGAACAAGAAGCTGTTAAATATTTAGTAAAATTAATAACAGAACTCAATTAAGGCATAATAATAACATTATATAAATAAAATATATTACACAAACAAGGCAAAATTATGATTTCAGGAATCTCAGTATCACCTGGTATTGCTTTCGGTAAAGCATTAGTAATAAAAAAAGAAAAAATATTCATTAATCAAAAAAAAATTGCTATTAATGATATTGACAATGAAATACATCGTTTCCTCAACGGACGCACAAAAACTTCTCAACAACTAAAAAAAATTAAAAATAAAGCTGGCAAAACTTTTGGTAAAAAAAAAGAAGCAATATTTGAAGGTCATATAATGTTGTTAGAAGATAAAGAACTCGAACAAGATATTATAACACTCATCAAAGAAGATCTTATTACAGCTGAAGCAGCTATTAATTCAGTAATTGAAACTCAAGCGCGAGCTTTAGAACAACTTAACGATGAATATCTAAAAGAACGCGCTACCGATGTACGTGATATTGGTAATCGCTTACTACGAAATGTTCTTAATATACCAATTGTTAATTTAAACAATCTTAATAAAAAAATAATTCTTGTAACCACCGATTTAAAACCTTCCGAAACAGTACAACTTGACTTAAACAATATATTAGGATTCATTACCGATGATGGTGGAATCACTTCTCATACCTCAATTATGGCACGATCTCTAGAATTACCTGCGATTGTAGGCACTGGAAATATAACTAAAAAAGTTTGTAATAATGATTTTTTAATTTTAAATGCAATCCATAATGAAATTTATATCAATCCAAAAACTACAATTATTAAAAAATTAAAAATACTAAAAAAACAATATTCTTTTGAACAAAAAGAACTCATTAAATTAAAAAATCTTCCAGCTATTACCTTAGATGGATATCAAGTAGAAATATCTGCTAATATCGGAACAATAAATGATATCACACATGCCAAGAATAATGGTGCAAAGGGAATTGGATTATACAGAACCGAATTTTTGTTTATGAATCGCTCTTCATTACCTAGTGAAGAAGAACAATTTCAAAATTATAAAACCATAGCAGAATCAATTTTTATAGACGGAGTTACTATACGTATTTTAGATATAGGAGGAGATAAAAATTTACCTTATATGAAATTACCAAAAGAAGACAATCCATTTTTAGGATGGAGGGCAATTCGTATTATTTTAGATCGTAAAGAAATATTACATACACAATTACGTGCCATTCTACGTGCTTCTGCTTTCGGCAAATTACAAATCATGTATCCTATGATCATTTCAATAGAAGAAGTACGCGCCCTAAAAACAGAATTAGATTTGATAAAAATTCAATTACGCAAAGAAAAAAAGAATTTCGATGAAAACATTGAAACTGGTGTCATGATAGAAACACCAGCTGCAGCAACAATTGCTCATTATTTAGCTAAAGAAGTTGATTTTTTCAGTATTGGTACAAACGACTTAATTCAATATACTTTAGCTATAGATAGAGGAAACAAATTAATTTCTCACCTTTATCAACCTTTATCACCAGCCATACTCTTATTAATTAAACAAGTAATAGATGCTGCTCATCAAGAAGGTAAATGGACAAGTATGTGTGGAGAAATGGCAGGAGATGAAAGAAATACATCATTACTGCTAGGCATGGGACTAGATAAATTTAGCATGAATGCCACATCTATACTTAAAATAAAAAAAATTATCCGTACAACAAAACTCAGCGACGCAAAATCCTTGGCAAAAGAAGCACTATGCGTTCCAACAACAAAAGACTTAAACAATTTAATTAATAATTTTTTAGATCACGATCTAAAATTGTAATTTAATCCTAAGAAATTACTTCCATATATTACATGCCAATATATAACAATCGAATGAATATAATAATATACTAATTTATAACTTCTATTATAATTATTTCTGTACAAAAAACATTATGTCAACAAAAATACCACTCGCATTACATTGTTCATATAAACAAAAATACAATACTATGCATCCTTTACACATAATTATTAAAATAATAAAATCTTTGATTAATAATTCTATTTTACAAAAAATAAAATTACACAAACACCTATATTATAAAGCTCTTTCTCCTACGTACAATCGTGCATTTTGTCCACTAATATATCTGCAATCACCAAGTTTAGGAATGTTATTATTACCAGCATTAACTATAACCACACTTAATATACCTTTATGCCAATAGCCAAGAGGCTGAACACTTAATTGATAATAATAACCACGCAAACTGACATCAACAATCTGAACCGGAAGAAAACAAAATAAACTAGCATGTTCACTTATAATCATTTCCCAGGGACGAAAAAAAACTTCTACTTGCCCCTGATAAGCAGGTGTATACAATAACGGTAAATGATATTCTCCTACAAATAATCGTGAACCACGTATTTCACCAATTAACTTATTAACATCTCCTAAAAATTCCAACACAAATCTACTAGCCGGAGCACACCAAACATCTTGAGGAGTGCCAATTTGTTCAATATTACCATGATTCATAACGACTATCCTATTAGCTACTTCCATAGCTTCCTCTTGATCATGAGTAACAAAAATACTAGTAAATTGTAATTCTTTATGAAGATGACATAACCAACGACGTAATTCCTTGCGTACTTGAACATCTAATGCGCCAAATGGTTCATCTAATAATAAAATTTTCGGATTAACTGCTAATGCTCTAGCTAAAGCTACACGTTGTTTTTGACCTCCAGAAAGTTGCGCTGGATAACGATGCGCTAAATTACTTAATTGAATCATTTCTAATAACTCATTAACTTTACGTTTTATAATAAACGTAGTAGGACGCTTATAACGAGGCAGCATTTTTATACCAAACGAAATATTGTCAATAACGGTCATATGACGAAATAAAGCATAATGCTGAAACACAAACCCTACCTGACGATCACGAGCATGAACATCACTGACATCTTGACCAGCAAATATAATAGAACCACTATTATGGTACTCCAAACCAGCAATAATACGCAATAACGTCGTCTTACCCGAGCCAGACGGTCCTAATAAAGCTACCATTTCACCAGAATTAATTTTTAATGAAATATTATTTAATATTTTAATTTTATTAAAATTTTTACTAATCTTGCTAATTTCAATACTCATTATAATTTTATACATAAATTACTATGAACGATGTACTAAATACCAAAATACAATTTTTTTCAGAAATAAAATAACAATCGATATGAATGCTAATAATGAAGCAGCAACAAAAGCACCAACAACATTATAATCTTGATATAACAATTCTACCTGTAAAGGCAAAGTATAAGTTTCACCACGAATAAAACCAGAAACGATAGATACAGCACCAAATTCACCAATAGCACGAGCATTTGTTAAAATTGCACCATAAATTAAAGACCAACGAATATTAGGTAATGTTACAAAGCGAAACATTTGCCAAGACGAAGCACCTAACAAAATTGCTGCTTCATCTTCTTGCGTACCTTGACTTAACATTAACGGCACAACTTCATGCACTACGAAAGGAGAAGTAACAAAAATAGTTACCAATATCATACCAGGCCATGCAAACATAATTTGCACATCATAACTATCTAAATAACCACCTATAAAACTATTATTATTATAAAATAATAAATATAATAGACCCGCAATAACTGGTGATATCACAAAAGGTATATCAATTAAAACTAATAATAATTGTCGGCCAAAAAAATTAAATCTAGTTATTAACCAAGAAATCATAATACCAAAAAACAAATTTATTGGTACACTAATTAATGCTATTAATAATGTTAATCTAATTGCATGCAACATATCTGAATTATTTAAATTTTTCCATAATATCATCAAACCCTCTGAAGAAGCGATAACAAAAATAAACATCAAAGGTATCAATAACAATATTATAGAAATTAATAGACCCAAAATTACCAACAATTTTCTATAAAATTGATATTCAAAAATATATCTACTACTAACAACAGAAATATTAATCATCAATTACCTCTTGTTTTTAATCCAAAACGTGATTGTATAATATTTATCATAAATAATAACAATAAAGAAAACACTAAAATTACTGAAGCAATGGCACTAGCTGCAGGATAATCAAATTCCTGTAATTTCATAAAAATAATCAAAGATACTACTTCAGTTTTCCAAGCAATATTTCCCGAAATAAAAATTACAGCACCAAATTCACCTAAACTACGAATAAACGATAAAGTAGTACCAATTAATAATGATGGCGCTATTTCTGGAAAAATAATATTACAAAAAATTTGCCAACGATTTGCTCCAAGTATTTTAGCGACTTCTTCATATTCCCGATTAAAAGACTCCAATACAGGTTGTACAGTACGTATAACAAAAGGAAGACTAGTAAAAATCATTGCTATCACTATACCTAACCAAGTATAAGAAATGCTTATACCCAATTGAGATAAATAACGTCCATACCAACCTGTATTAGCAAACAAGGCAGATAAAGTTAACCCCGCTACAGCTGTAGGCAAAGCAAATGGTAAATCTATTAATACATCCAACAAAAACTTACCAGGGAAACTACAACGTACTAACATCCATGATATTAACATTCCAAATAATGCATTAAAACAAGCAGCTATAGCAGCAGATACAACAGTTACTTGATAAGCAACCATTAATTCTGGATCAGTTATTACTGACCAATATTGCAATAAATTCATTTGCGATAGTTGCATCATCAATGCACTTAAAGGTAATAAACAAATTAAACAAATAAAAAATAAGCTACTACCCAAACTTATTTTAAAAGCAGGAAATATAGATTTAGTAGTTAAAAACATAATAACGTCCAAATTTTAATAATTTATCCAATTCACCACCATGACTGAAATGAACATTCATAATTTTTTGCCAATCATCAAAATAATCTTCTACTTTAAATAATCTAATAGAAGGAAACTTATTTTTATTTTTTTTCATAATAACAACAGAATTCACGCGATAATAAAATTTTGCAATAATTTCTTGGGCGCGTGTGCTATAAAGATAATTTAAATAAGCAATAGCTACTTCCCTAGTGCCGTTTTTATCTATATTTTTATCCACCCAAGTAACTGGGAATTCTGCAAGTATACTTATTTCAGGAACAACAACTTCATAACCAACATCACCGTATTGATTTAAAATATTATATAATTCCGATTCAAAACTTATTAAAACATCACCTTGCCCACGTTCAAGAAACGTAGTAGTAGCATTACGCCCACCAATATCAAATACTTCAACATTTTTAAGAAATTTAGACATAAATATACGAGTGTTATCTAGATTTCCACCATTTCTTTGTGAAACTATACTCCAAGCAGCTAAATATGTATAACGTCCGCTTCCTGATATTTTAGGATTCGGGAAAATTAATTTAACATCATCACGTACTAAATCATACCAATCATAAATTTTTTTAGGATTACCCTTACGTACAAAAAACACCATAGTAGAGTAGTATGGGGAACTATTATTAGGTAATCTTTGTCGCCAATCAGCAGAAATTAAGTGACCGCGATCATGCAATACTTGTACATCTACTACCTGATTATATGTTACTACATCCGCACGTAATCCCTGTAAAATAGCCATAGCCTGTCTAGTTGAAGCAGCATGTGATTGACGAATTGATAATTTATCATCAGGATGTTTTTGGTGCCACTCATCAATAAATATAGGATTTAATGTTATAAATAATTCTCGAGAAATATCATACGAACTATTAAGTAGTATAGTAGCTTCAGGATTGCTGTAAATAAATAACAATCCCATTAAATATTTTATAATTACTCTACGCATAAATAAAGATCCATAAAAAATAATATTATACTACTTAAACATCCAATAAAAATATACAAAATATTTAGGTATAATTATCATATATATCTCAATATACTTATTGGCATAATAAAATGATAAATAAAAATATAATATTAAATTACGACATAAATTACTAAACTTAAACCAATTGAACGTTAAACAAAAATAATGTGTATCGAACACACATTATTATAAAAATAACACAATAATATTTCACAATCCATTTTCATTACATACATAATTTGTCCTGAAATAAATTTATTCCTATAACAAAAATATAAATAGTCATTATAAAATTTACTGCCATACTTATAATTATATCAATAAAGTGAATTAAATTATTAAATTAATTAATAAAATGAATAAATTATTATAAAACAAAAAGTTATAGAAATGCATTTTTTATAACTATATCATATATTACATATTACATACTTTAAATAATAAATATACATAATTTAATTACATAATAAATGATTAAAAAGTAAAGTTTGATCAAAAATTAATCGTATAATAATTAATCAATTATAATTACAAATATTCAATATAATAAAGATATATAACATAAAAATTAATTTACTTATTACCTTTAATAATGAACTTGTGATACAACAACTTTAAAATACTTTTAAAAAAACAAACATAAATGTACCAACTGTCAGAGAACGAAACACCAAAATAATTAAATAAATTATAACAATCAATATACGTTATTATATTTAAAATACTAACAATTATTTCCTAAAAAAATAAACGTATATAATGTTTATCATTAATATAATCATTATGAAACCATAAAACGCATAAACAAATCATAATACTCTAATAATACTTAAATATACATATTAATTTACATATCATTATGAAATAAAATATAAATAAAACAATCAATTATTTCAAATATTATATATAACACTAAACAGCAAACATCTATAAAATAATAAAAACATAAACAATATGTAATGAATTATTATTTTATTGAATAAAATAATAATAATAAACATTAAAATATTAATTATAATATAATTTTAAATTAATTAAGTGACATTTAATACATTAAATGTATAATGTATTAAAAAATATATCTATATTTTATCTAACAACAAAAACAAAAATATTATAAAATACAAAATAACTATAATTTTAAATAAATATACATTTAACCAATTAAAAGAAAACATGTAGTACAATAAAATTATATATATAAATATTATTTAAACTGTAATAATATTTTATTAAATGAATAAATATACAAACAAACAACACAATATGAACTAATTGGTTATTATCCTCTACAAACATCTTAATCTAGAACTTATATATTAATATATTACAATAAACAAAAAAATAAACAAAATTACGAGGTTAAAATGAACCAATTAGACAGTTTAAAAAAAATTAGTAACATTGTAGTAGATAGTGGAAATATTGAATATATTAAACAATATCAACTACAAGATGTTACTACTAATCCCTCTCTTATCTTACAAGCAATCAATAATAAATCATATCAATCACTTTTTAAAAATGCATTAATATATGCCCAAAAACAAGGTGGAAATAAAGATTTACAAATTACTAATGCTATTGATAAATTAACAGT